>DATBGF010000721.1:0-4423 GCA_036558145.1 Acidimicrobiales bacterium | reverse complement strand
GGCTGTACGCGGCCGAGGACGGCAACCTGGCGGTGCGGGCGCTGACCGAGCTGGGCGTCACCCGGGAGGCCGTCGAGCAGGGGGTCGACGAGCGCATCCCTCGCGGCGGGGCCGAGGTGTCAGGCGACGTGCCCTTCACGCCCCGGGCCCGCAAGGCCGTCGCCGACTCGGTGGGCGAGGCGCTCCGACTCGGGCACAACTACGTGGGCACCGAGCACATGCTGCTGTCCCTGCGCCAGGTCACCGACGGCGTGGCCGCGCAGGTCCTGGAGGCGCAGGACGTGTCCCACGCCGCCCTGGTGGCCAAGATCATCCAGCTGCTGTCGGGGTTGGGCCTCGAGCCGCCCAGCCAGGGCTGATCAGGGCTGACGGCCCCAGCGGTCGGCCGTGCGCAGCGGGGGCACGGCGTTGATCACCCGGCTGAACGAGATCCGCTCGCTGGCCAGGTTGAGCAGGGCCACGACCACCAGGACCCCCGTGCGCACGCCCGGCGAGCAGGCCAGCACCACGCCCAGGCCCAGCGCGGCGCCCAGCACGTTGGCGCCCGCGTCGCCCAGCATCATGCGCTCGGACAGGTCTGCGGTCAGCAGGCCCGCACCCGCCCCCACGGCCAGGGCCACGCCGGCGAGGACCGGCTCGGCGCCGGCCGCCGCCACCAGCACGGCGAACGCCACCAGCGTCACCTTGGTGGTGCGCCCCGGCGCCCGGTCGAACAGGTTGCCCAGGTTGGCCGCCAGCGCCACCAGGGCGCCGTCGGCCAGCAGCCGGCCCAGGCTGTCGGGCTCGCGGGCGGACACGACCACGACGGCCACCGCGGCGCCGCCGAACAGCTTGGCGGCGCCGGTGGTCAGGCGGCCGTGGGCCAGCGTCCGGAGGTGGCCCCGGAACCCGCCGCTCTCCCCCGCCCCGCCGAGGTCGTCCAGCAGGCCCAGGAGGGCGAAGCCGAGCGACGCGACCGTCACCAGGCGCAGGCCGCGCACCGCGGCCTCGTCCGGCTCGGCGCCCGCGGCCACGGCCAGGGTGACCAGCGCGTCGACCGCCACCACCGCCAGCGCGGTGATGACCCCGACCGCGGTGGGCAGGATGTGGCCGCGGTAGTTCTCCCGGGCGAAGACCTCGCCGCCGAACGCGGGAGCCATCAGCACCCACAGCCCGGCGGCCACCAGCACGCCGGCCACGAAGGCGGCCGCGACGATCATGGGGCGCTCATGCGGCCGTGGCCGCCGGGACCGTCCCCGATGCCGCCCGCCCGGCCCGCCACGCCTGCAGGCGGTCGTACGCGGCGATCCAGTCGATCAGCACCAGCGGGACCGTGATGGCCCAGGCCCAGTAGTCCAGGCCGAGCAGCAGCCAGGTCGTGATGTGGAGGAAGACCGCGAACAGCGCGTACCAGACCCGCAGGCCCCGCACGAAGATCACGACCGGGAACGTCAGCTCCAGCCCGAGGATGAACACCCCGGACGACCGGGCCACCCAGGCGTGCTCCCCCACCCAGCGGGCGATGCCGGGCCAGCCGCTGGAGCCGATGCTCGGCCCCCACAGCGCCACGTAGCGCATGTTGTCGCTGTAGGCCCAGGACGGCCCGGAGCGCCGCAGCTTGTGGTAGCCGGCGAAGCAGTAGATCAGGGCGATGACGACCAGCGACACGCGTAGCGGCCAGCCGTAGCGGCGGCGCGGCACCGGATCGTGGCGATCGACCGCCACCGGGGCCAGCAGGAACGGGGCCGACGCCCACAGGAGCAGCAGGTCGTTGTGCAGCACCTTGCCCCGGCTGCCCCGCAGGCCGGCCAGCACCAGGTAGCAGACCCAGGCCACCGCGAAGGCGGCCCGCGGGTGGCGCCGCAGCACCGCGGCCAGCGCCGCCAGGCCGCCGATCACCTGGATGGCCACGAACACCTGGGCCGAGGGCATGTCGTTCAGCCAGGCGAGGAACGGCACGGGCTCGAAGAGGGCGTGGGGCGTGCCCGCCAGCTGGCGGTAGGAGCCGGCCACGATGCGCACCCCGATCAGGGCGGACAGGCCCACGTGCACGAACAGCAGCCGAGCCCCGGTCTCGGGCCCCCAGAGCGCCTCGTACAGCGCGTGGCGGGCGCGGGCCACGCTCATGTCCCGTCCACCCAGGTGCACGAGTGGAACGGCTCGAGGTCATGGGTCGTGATCCAGTGCCCGTCGTCGCCCTCGATCAGGCGGGCGTGGTCACGGGCGATGACCAGCTGTTCGGTGTGGGGCAGGATGTCCCGGACCGGGGCCAGCAGCGCCTCGCACACCGCCGTCCTCTTCGCCTCGGACGCGCCCGGCAGCTCGGACATGGGCCATTCGGCATGGCGGTAGCGCAGGGGCAGCTCCTCCAGGCTCACCACCCGGCGCGAGCCGTTCTCCTCCACAGCCTCGATGACCCAACGGGTCACCTCGGGGCCGCGCGACTTGCTGAACAGGCGCCAGCCGGTCAGGGGCCAGGCGTCGAAGCCGATCAGCCCCGGCACCAGCAGCAGGACGAACAGGATCGCCACCAGGATGCGGGCCGACCGCGGCGCCTCGTCGGGCTGGGCGCCCGGCCCACCGGTCTGCTCGGCGGTCGGGATGGTGTCGCTCACGTCCGCTCGGTCCCGGCCCGGGCGGGCACGCCGTCAGGCCGCGCCTCCGCCGCGGTGCCGCCGGCCGAGGGCTCGCCCGCGGGCACGGGCTCCGGCTCGGCCGGCTCGACCGCGGCCGGCTCGGGCTCGGTGGCGGGTGGTCCGGCCGGGGTGGCGATCGTCTGGACCGCGAGCCACGCCAGGGCGACGGCGATGACGGTGAGGGTCACGCCGCCGACGATGGCGCCCGAGTCGTTGACCAGGCTGCCGAGCACGCCCGCCACCAGGGCCGACGTGATGCCCGCCTGGAGGGTCGGGACCCGCTCGCGGACCCGGGCCAGCGGGCGGCCCGGGTAGCGGGCCAGGAAGATCAGGAACGCCACCGCCACCGGGATGGCCGCGATCCAGAACGACGTCGTCGTGACCCGCAGGTTGGCGAGCAGCTTGCGCTCGATGATCGAGATCAACGGCTCCAGGCCCTCGTTGCCGATCCGCTCGAACAGGCGACCGAGGTGGGCCCGCTGGCCCTCCGGGCGGGCCAGGTCGATCATGCCGAAGGCCGTGACCGAGACCAGGGTGACGGCCAGGCCGATGACGACCGTGCGCACGCGCAGCCGGTAGCCGGTGATCAGGGCGGCGAACACGAGGATCGTGGGGGTGAAGGCGATGATGCCGCCCACGTCCGAGCCCCAGGTCGGCATGCCGAGCACGACGAGGACGCCCACGAGCAGCCCGACGGCGGCGATCCGCCCCCGGCGGGTCGGCCAGCGCCCGGCCACGAAGGCGGCCAGGAGGCACGACGCCGCTGCCACCTGGCCGAAGGCGTAGTTGCTGATCCCGTAGAGGCGGGAGTTGCCCGTCGGCGAGTAGCCGAAGGCGGCGCTGAGGCTGAGGTGCGAGCCGAAGATGACGTCCGCCAGGGGCACCGCGAGGACCAGGGTCAGCACGCTCACCAGGGCGAGGCGCTCGCGCCGGAAGTGGCGGCCCGCGAAGGTGGCGACCGCGGCCACCAGGATGCCGGTGGCCACCACGAAACCCCAGTAGAACCCGGCGCCCAGGTTCTCCAGCGGGAAGGCCCGGGCCACGTACGACATGGGCAGGACCGCCAGGTCGGCCAGGGCGACGAACGCGAGGATCGGCCGCGCCCGCGGCGGGCCGCCCCGCACCAGCACCACCACGGTGGCGGCGCACAGCAGGGCCAGCACCACGACCACCGCCAGCGTGGTGGGGAACAGCAGGCGCTCACGGAAGCGGGACGCCTCGTTCAGCGAGACCAGGTGGTCGATGCGGTGCTCCAGGGAGGCGCCGGACGCCACCACCTCGGCCGGGCGGCCCTCCATGTCGACCGGCCGGGCCACGCCCAACTGGTCCATCACCGTCGGCGCCACGTCCACCAGCGTCAGGAACCCTGCTCGCTGGGTGGAGGCCGAGCGCAGGTAGCCGGGCTCCACGCCCGGGCCCCGTAGGGCGGCGACGGTCAGGTCGCGATCGCTGGGCAGGTTGTACGGGGCGACCATCAGGACGGTGTCCCGGTCGGGGTCGACCTGCTCGAGCAGGCGGGCCACCAGGGCGTCGGTGTCCTCCAGCGCCTGGCTGCGCAGCTCCTCGTAGCGGTTCAGGTCGACCCGGTCGCGGTAGCGCATGGACCGGGCCAGGTCCGACGCCTCCACCACGACCAGGCCGCCGTCGCGGCCGGCCGGAGCGCTCCAGGCCCGCTCGAAGCGCTGGGTCACCTGGTCGAGGTCGAGCCGCTGTCCGAAGGGCCGGCTGGGGTCGCGGGTCAGCAGGTCGGCGTCCAGCTCGCCCGCGGGGATCACGCCGTCGCCGGTCGCCGCGGCCAGGCCCACCTG
>DATBGF010000720.1:0-6654 GCA_036558145.1 Acidimicrobiales bacterium | reverse complement strand
GGGGGATGAAGCGAGTGGGGTTGTACCCGTTCTCGTTGAACCCCCCGACGCCGAACAGCCCGGAGGAGTCGGCGAACGGGTCGTCGAGCCCCGCCGCCAGGTCGTCCGCCGATCCGTCGCCCGAGGTCGCGGAGCCGAGCCCGTCGCCACCGACGTCATCGGACCCGGACCCGCCGCCGGCGCCTTCATCGCCGGAGCCACCGCTGTGCTGGCTGATGTCGGCGGCGTCGGCGGCCGTGTCGACGTGGTTGTCCTCGCGGGCCACCACGGTGCCGACGCCGGCCAGGCCCATCACCACCGCGGTGATGGCGGCGGCGCTGCCGATCGTGGGCGCCAGGTGCTTGACCTTGTCGACGAACCCCTTGCCCGAGCCGGAGCCCTTACCGGCCGCCGCCCCGCCCGCGGCGGTCGCCGCCAGCCCGACCCCGCTGAACGAGTACCCGGCCAGCAGGAACAGCGGCACCACCGAGCGGACCAGCATGCGGTTGACGTCGTTGAGCTCGGCCACCAGGTCGCGGCACGACTCGCAGTGCTCGAGGTGGGCCTCGACCGCAGCGTGGTCCCGCTTGGACAGCCCGTCGCGCACGTAGGCGCCCAGCTGGGACCGGTAGGGCTCGTGATCCGGAGCGGGCGACGCCAGCAGGTGGGCCTGGAGGTACGCCTGGCGCAGCTTCTCGCGGGACCGGTAGGCCAGGGCGGCGGCGGCGTTGGCCGACACGCCGAGCACCCCCGCGAGCTCCCGGGGCTGGCGTCCCTCCACGGCCGTGTGCCACAGGACGGCCTGCCAGCGCTCGGGCAGCGACTCGAACGCCTTGGTGATCAGCTCGCGGTCGACCCGGTCCAGCTCGGGGGCCTCGGCCTCGTCGCCGACGGGCTCGGGCACCTCGTCGATGGACTGGTCCGCCGGGCGCTCGCCCTGCTCGGCCGCCAGCCGGCGCAGGGTCACGAACAGGTAGGCCCGGAACGACTCGGTGGGACCGGCGCCGCGGCGCAGCGCGCCCAGCACCCGCTCGAAGGCGCCGTTGACCAGGTCTTCCGGGTCGCCGACCCGGCGATAGGTGGACGCCAGGCGCTGGGCGGCCTCGTGGTGGCGCACGTACAGCTCCGTGAACGCGGCCTCGTCGCCCTCGCGTGCCTGCTCGAGCAGCTCAGCGTCGGAGAGAGCAGTGATGGTCATGGCGTCGGCAACCTGCCGCCAGTCTGTCGCAACGGAAAGCCGTCTACCAGAGCACGGCGCACCACCCTCCGTGCGCTTCGGGAAAACTTCTGGGGAACGGCGTCATAGCCCCTGCCCGGTCGCCTCTCTAGGGGCATGACGGAGACACGGTCGCAGCACGGGCAACGTCGCCGCGGTGCGGACCCAACCGCGCGTCTCCTAGCTGTCGTCGATCGGTCGGTGCCGCCTCTCCGGCCGGTCGGCGACGACCTCCTCTCCCGCTGGCACGTGAGCGCGGGCACCGCGCTCCCGTTCGACGAGTGGGCCGACCCGGCGGCGAGCCAGCTGGCGGAGACGTTCGTCGCAGGCGCCGACCTGGTCGAGGTGGAGGAGGCCGTCGTCGCGTTCGCCCAGGCCCGGGCCGGATCCGACCACTCGGCCGAGGCGCTCGTCGGCGACCTGGTGGCGCTGGTGCAGCTGGCCTGGCCGACCCAGGGCCACGAATGGGGCGATTGGATCGACCCGGCGGGCCTCATGGCCCGGGCGCTGGGCGCCTGGGCAGCGGAGCGCGACTGCCGGACGAGCTGCGAGGACTGCGTCGATGCGACCACAGGCCTCGCCACCGCGGCCTTCCTGCGGTTGCGGGTGCGCGAGCTGCACGACCAGTGCCGCGCGCTGGACATCTCCGCCCGGGGCGCCTTCGGGGCCCTGGTGGTGGATCTGGAGCTGGGCGCCCTCGCGGCGCCGGAACGTGTCAAGGCCAGGGCGCATACGGGCGGCGTCCTGACCGCACGATTCCGGGCGGGCGAGACCGTGGCGGCGCTCAGCTCCACTCGACTGGTGGCGGTCATGCCGGCCTACGGCATCGACCGGGCCATCGCTGACGTGACGGGCGACCTCGCCGGGGTCTCCTCCCCCGACGGGGTCGCCGTCACAGTGCGCCGCGTCGCGTTCGCCGACGACGCCGGCGCCACGTTCCAGGCTCTGGCGGGAGCCACGGTGGGGTCCTAGGGCGGTCGGACCCCACTGGGAGGTGGGTGCGCCGCGCGGCGGGCGCGCGGTGCACCCACCAACTCATCCGTAGGTCTTGGAATCGAGCTCGCGGACCCGGCTGGCCAGCGCGGCCAGGATCTTGTGGTTCAGGGTGGGCACCTCGTCGAGCAGCCCCGAGAACTCGCGCGGGCCGAGCACCAGCACGGTGAGCGGCGTCTTCGCGGTCACGGTGGCGGTACGGGGCCCGTGGTCGAGCAGCGCCAGCTCGCCGACGCAGTCGCCGGGGCCGAGCGTGCCGATGGTCTGCCCGGCGCGGGTGGCCTCGGCCTGGCCCTCGACGATGACGAACGCCTCGCGCCCGACGTCGCCCTGGGTCACGAACTCCTTGCCCTGGTCCAGGGTCAGCTCGACCGTGGCCCTGGCGATGTCCCGCAGCTCTTTGGTCGTGCAGCCCGCGAACAGCGGGACCGCGGCGAGATGGTTGAGGTAGTCCTCGCGTGCCATGGCGGCGCAGCTTAGGGGCCGCACGGAGGGGGCGCTGCGACGGCTTACTCGTGGGTATGTGCCGTGCGAGCAGGACATCCGTGGGTCGCCTACGGGTGACCCCGCAGGCGGAGCCTCACCCGCAGGCGGGCGGCGAGGAAGCGACCGCGGGCTTCGGCCGCGGCGACCACGACCCGGCGTCGCAGCTCGGCCCAGCGCCGGACCGTCCGGGCGACCAGCGAGCCCGCGGCCTGCAGGCTCCACACCAGCGCCCGGCCGGCGGTGCGCACCCGCAGGGCCAGACCGTCGGCCAGGGCCACGACGGCCCGGACCAGTGCGGTCGCCAGCTCCCAGGCGAGGAACAGCGGTGCCAGCACCACCAGCAGGACGCCCACCAGCCAGCCTCCCGACTCGTGCCCGGCGCGGGGCTCGGCCTCGAACCCGGAGCCGGTCGCGGCCGGGGGAGCGAGGGCGTCGAGCTCGGCCACCGCCTCGAGCCAGGACTCGTGGTGGGCTCGCAGCTCGGCGGCGGTGGCGGCCCACGCCTCGACGTGCACTCGCACCAGGCGCTGCCGGGACCGGCCCCGGGGCGGACGGCCGGCCAGCACCGCGGCCACCTCCAACAGGGCATGGTCGGCCGCAGCCGAGACGGCCTGGCCGTCGGGAACGCCGGGGAGCGCGGCGGCCTCCCGCAGGTCGGCGTGGGCCGCCGCCACCTCGGGCGGGACCAGATGGCTCACGCCTCGGCGACCGTGGCGGCGCCGGGCGGACAGCCGCAGCACGGGCATCACCAGCCCGAGGGCGGCGAGCGGGATGCCGGCGAGCGGCTGGACGGTGGCCGCCAGCACCAGGCCGGCGGCGACGAGCAGGGCATCGATCCAGGACACGGGGACCTTCCTTCGGGCTGAGCAGCAGGACTCTCAGCCGAAGGTCTCGCCAGGCTCACGCCCGGGGCGCCGGGCCCGTGAGGGCCGTGATGACGGCGCCGATCCCTGGGGGCTACTCCCCTCCGACGCCGCTCAGACTCGCGCCGCCCCGGCGCAGTTACAGCGCGGGTCGCCGCAGCCCCGCCGAGTCACGACACGGGTTGCCCCGGCGGCTGCCCTTTCGGGCAGGACAAGCTGCGAACGGGATGGTTGCGTGGCCTGCATGGGAGTGCGCTCCCTGG
This sequence comes from Acidimicrobiales bacterium, assembly GCA_036558145.1. Taxonomy (GTDB): domain Bacteria; phylum Actinomycetota; class Acidimicrobiia; order Acidimicrobiales; family VFJN01; genus ZC4RG19. The sequence continues at coordinate 2,854 of DATBGF010000720.1, read as the reverse complement.
CGGGAAACGATGTGGCGCGGCGATCCGAGACCGGCAGGTCCGGACGTCGACCCGTCGCGCTCCCGACGGCCGCGGTCGTGGCGACGTCCACGTTGCACCCCGGCGGCTATGCGCTCGATGTGATCACGAGCCTGCAACGGACCGCGGGCAACCAGGCGGTCCAGCGCCTCGTCCGCCTGACGCGCCCGCCCGCGCCTGCGCAGGTGCTGACCGCTGCGCAGCGCCGCGCCTTCGTCCGCAGCGTGTTCCCGCCGGGCAGCCAGCGGTCCGTCGGCCTCACGATCATCGAGGACATGGCCAGGACGTCGGACTTCCTGGAGTTCCAGACCCCGCTCGAGCTCAGCTCCGAGCTGCGCAAGCGGGTGACGATGTCCACGCTGATGGAGTCGTCCCAGAGCTCGTCCGGGGGGCTGACGGCGTTCGGCTACCCGTTCACCGGCCGCAGCCTGTACTGGGGGCCACGCGTCAACGCGGCGGCGAAGGACTACTGGGTGCCGCCGGTCGGCGACAACTACGACCTGCGACGGGACCCGGCCAAGCGGGCGGAGATCCGCAGGCTGCCCCGGGGTGACCGCCACACGGTCTACGGCGATCCCCCAGGCCTCTACGAGTGGGGCCTCAGCGCCACCGGCAAGGCCGATCCCTGGAACGCGATCATGCTGCTCTTCACGATGCAGCCCCCGCACAAGCGGTCACTGATCCACTGCGACTACCTGATCTCCCTGGTCCACTTCCGCGCCTTCATGGGCACGCTCGGCAGGACGGCGTTCAACGCCCGGATCGCGGCCTACGGCCCCGACAGGATCAAGCTGCGATGGAACCTGTTCGCCGAGCTCGAGCCCACGACGGTGGCCGGCCCGGGCCTCGCCAGCATCCGCCAGGTGGTACCCGCCAACGCCGCCGACCTCGTGATCGGCGACCACGTGTACTTCTGGAACCACGCCGCCTACGACGTGATCAACGAGAACGTGGGCAACGCGTGGCGACTCGAGAACGCCGTGCTCGTGTCCAGGAAGTCGGGTGAGGATCTCTTCCTGGGCCACGGTTCGGGCCACAAGACGGCCCGGCAGATGCGGGCGAAGCTGGCGGAGGAGTACAACGACGTCGCCCGCATCGCCCTCCGCCTCGTGCAGAAGACCCGGCGCGGCCCGGCTGCGGCTCGGGCGGCCGCCCGGACCGAGCTGTCCACCCGGTTCCATGTCGTACTCGTCTCCGGGAAGTGGCGGATCCAGGGAACGGGCTTGAGGGGGGTTCACGTCGACGACGAGCTGAAGCTCCTGCGCGCCTCGGACATCCCCGGGCTCCAGGACCCGGCAGACACGACGCGGATGTACCCGGTGAGACGGCCGATCGAGTCGGCGCCCTGAGGCTCAGAGGTCCCGGCGCACGAACGAGTTGGCCGCCAGCGCCCAGGCCATCACCACCCAGACCACGGCCCACAGCAGGTAGGCGGTGGTCAGCGGGGCCATGCTCAGGAACGGGAAGCCCCCGGCCTCCTTGCCGCCGAACTCGACGATGGCGGAGGGGTCCTGGAAGGCGTGCATCGCTCCCCGCCACAGGCCGTCGGTGGGCAGGACCATCCGGGAGATGGTGCCGACCCGGGCGACGGCGTCGTTGTCGAGGGAGGCGCCGATGCCGCCGACCACGCCGGCGATCCAGGTGGCGCCGAACAGGCCGACGGCGACCACGCCCGACGCCATCGGTGAGATGGCCGTCGACAGCAGCACCGCCAGCGTCAGCAGCACGATGGTCTGCGCCGCCAGGTGCGCGAGCGCGACGGAGGGCTGGGGCGGCCAGTAGTCCATCGTCGCCTGCACGACGAGCAGCTCGGCCAGCCCGGCGACGACGACGAAGCCGCACCCGAACGCCACCAGGCCCAGCCACTTCCCCAGCAGGAAGGCCGACCGGCGGATCGGTCGGGCCAGCACCGCCAGGGCGATGCCGGACTCGGTCTCCCCGGCGAGGGTGGGGCCGGCGAGGAAGGCGGTGCCGAGCGCGGCGATCAGGCTGAAGCCGAACATCACCAGGTTCAGCACGACGGACGCCGTCAGGCGGGTCTGCCCGCTGGTGAGCCCGCCCGACTCGCCGGCCAGCCGGGAGAAGCCCCAGCCGCTGAAGGCCAGCATCACGAGCGTGAGGCCGGCGAGGGCGAGCACGACGCGGCGGCGGACGGCCTCCCGCAGGGTGAGCGCCGCGATGGTCAGCACGGTCCGGCCCGAGCTCACGGCCGGGCCCCCTGGCCGTCGCCGTTGCTGTCGCCGGCCCGGAGGATGCCGAGCAGCCGCTCCTCCAGGCTGATGCGGGCCGGCTCCACCGCATGGACGCGGGCGCCCAGGGCGACCAGGTCCCGCACCAGGTCGGGCACCGCCGTCCCGTCGTCGTCGGGTGACAGGGCCACGGTGAACCAGTCGCCGACCCGGTCCACGGGGCCGGTCGTGGCGAGCCGCGCCTCGACCTCGGGCGTCACCGCGGTGAGGTGGACGCGGACCTCGCGCTGGCCGAGCAGCTCGGCGAGCGTCCCCGAGGCGGCGACCCGGCCCCGGTCGAGGATGACCACCCGGTCGCACACCCGCTCGACCTCACCGATCAGGTGGGAGTTGAGCAACACCGCCACGCCCTGCGCCTTCAACGCCAGCACGATGTCGCGCACGTCGACGCGCCCGACGGGGTCGAGTGCGCTGGTCGGCTCGTCCAGCACCACCAGCTCCGGCTCGGTCACCAGCGCGACCGCCAGGCCCAGGCGCTGCTGCATGCCCTTGGAGAACCCGCCCACCCGGTCGCCCGCGCGCTCGGCCAGGCCCACCAGGGCGAGGCGCTCGCGCTGGTCCGGCTTCGGCACAGCGACGCCGGACAG
>DATBGF010000719.1:0-1734 GCA_036558145.1 Acidimicrobiales bacterium | reverse complement strand
CCATCGTCCCGGCGCTCACCGATGCCTACGGCGGCCGGGTGCTCAACACCCACCCGGCGCTGCTCCCGGCCTTCCCCGGCTGGCACGCCGTGCGCGACGCGCTGGCCTACGGGGTCAAGGTCACGGGGATGACCGTGCACGTGGCCACCGGCGAGGTCGACGTCGGGCCGATCCTGGCCCAGGAGGCCGTGGCGGTCGAGCCGGGCGACACCGAGGAGACACTGCACGAGCGCATCAAGACGGTGGAGCGGCGGCTCTACCCGGCCACGATTCGACGGTTCCTCGACGAGCTCGGGGATGAGGAGGCGCAGGACCGGTGAGGGCGCTGCTGTCGGTCTACGACAAGTCCCAGGTGGTCGACTTCGCCCGGGAGCTGGCCGCCCTCGGCTGCGACCTGGTGTCCTCGGGCGGCACCGCCAAGGTGCTGCGGGAGGCCGGGTTGCCGGTGACCGACCTGAGCGAGCTGACCGGCTTCGAGCCGATCCTCGGCCACCGGGTGGTCACGCTGCACCCCCGGGTGCACGGCGGCATCCTGGCCGACCCGTCCGATCCCGGCCACGCCGCCGACATGGAGGCCCACGGCATCGAGCCGTTCGACCTGGTGGTCGCCAACGCCTACCCCTTCGGGTCCGACCCGTCCGAGTTCCAGCACGCGGCCAAGGGTGCCGAGGACCTCATCGACATCGGCGGGCCCGCCATGATCCGGGCCGCGGCCAAGAACCACGCCGTCGTGGGCGTGCTGGTCGACCCGGCCGACTACGGCGCCGTCCTGGAGGAGCTGCGGGCCGACGGCCACCTCGGCGACGCCACCCGGCGGCGGCTGGCCCGCAAGGCGTTCGCCCTCACCGCCGCCTACGACGCCGCGGTGGTCCGCTGGTTCGACGAGGCCGGGCCCGAGGCGGGCGAGCTGCCGCCGTCGGTCCACCTGGCCTACCGCCGCGAGCCGCTGGCCCTGCGCTACGGCGAGAACCCCCACCAGCGGGCGGCCCTCTACCGGACGCTGGGCCCGGGCGAGCCCGAGCCCTGGTGGGCGTCGCTCACCCAGCACGGGGGCATGGCCCTCAGCTACCTCAACCTCTACGACGCGGACGCCGCCTGGCTCCTGGTCCACGACCTGGCCGAGCGCTTCGGCCGCCCGGCCGCGGTGATCGTGAAGCACGCCAACCCGTGCGGCGCGGCGGTGGCGGACACGCCGGCCGACGCCTACCAGCGGGCCTTCGAGTGCGACGAGCGCTCGGCCTTCGGCGGCATCGTGGCGGTCAGCTCGGTGCTGGACGAGGCCACGGTGGAGCGCATGGTGGCGGCCGCGCAGGCCGACGTGGTCATCGCCCCCGGCTACGCGCCCGGCTCGGTCGAGGCCCTGGCGGCCAAGCGCAAGAACACCCGCGTGCTGGAGGCACCGCCGCCCAGCCGCGACCGCTGGCACCTCCGGCCGATCTCGGGCGGCCTGCTGGTCCAGGAGCAGCACCGCTTCGTCTCCGAGCCGGCCGACTGGCGGGTCGTCACCGCCCGGCAGCCGACGGAGGCCGAGATGGCCGACGCCGACCTGGCCTGGCGGGTGTGCGGCTGGGTGAAGTCCAACGCCATCGTGCTGGCCAAGGACGGCGTGGCCTGGGGCATCGGGGCGGGCCAGCAGAACCGGGTCGAGTCCGGCGAGCTGGCCACGGCCAAGGCCGCCGGCCGGGCCAAGGGCGGCGCGTGCGCCAGCGACGCCTTCTACCCCTTCCCCGACGG
>DATBGF010000718.1:0-3341 GCA_036558145.1 Acidimicrobiales bacterium | reverse complement strand
CCGTACGGTCATCGCCTCGCTGGACGACAAGCCGCTCGACGCGCACGACGTCTACCTGCGCCTGCACCTGCTCTCCCACCGCCTGGTCAAGCCGCACGGCCAGAACCTGGAGGGCATCTTCGGCATGCTCGCCAACGTCGCCTGGACCGGAAGGGCGTCGCCGGGCTCACGGACCTCGACCTGACCACGGCCTGCGGGACAGACGAGCTGCGTGGCGTCGAGACCGTGGCGGTCGCCACCTTCGTCGAGAGCCTGGGTGATCCGCCGGTCGATGCTCACGACGTGTACCTGCGACTCCACCTGCTGTCCCATCGGTTGATCGCACCGCACGGGGCCGACCTCACCGACGTGTTCGGCCTGTTGGCCAACGTCGTCTGGACCAGTGCCGGGCCCTGCCCCGTCGAGGGCTTCGAGCGCCGGCGCACGGTGATGCGGGCAGCCGGGATGGCGGTGCAGGTACTGGGAGTGGACAAGTTCCCTCGCATGACCGACTACGTGGTCCCGGAGGGTGTCCGCATCGCTGACGCGTCCCGTGTCCGTTTGGGAGCGCACCTCGCCAGCGGTACGACCGTGATGCACGAGGGCTTCGTCAACTTCAACGCCGGCACGCTCGGGCCGTCGATGATCGAGGGCCGCATCAGCCAGGGCGTCGTCGTTGGCCACGGCTCGGACCTTGGTGGCGGCTCGTCTGTCATGGGCACGCTGTCCGGCGGAGGCAAGGAGGTCATCCGGATCGGCGAGCGGTGCCTCGTCGGCGCCAACGCCGGCATCGGCATCTCGCTGGGCGACGACTGCACGGTGGAGGCCGGCCTCTACGTCACGGCTGGAACCAGGGTCACCCTGCCGGACGGCACCATCATCAAGGCGCTCGAGCTCAGCGGTCAGAGCGGCCTGCTGTTCCGCCGGAACAGCACCTCAGGGGCCGTCGAAGTGCTGCCGCGCCGCGGCGATGCGGTCAACCTGAACGACGCTCTTCACAGCAACGACTAGCTCTCGCTCTCCGTCTCCCACGGCAGCTCGAGGTCGCTGCGGGACCAGTCCACGGGTGACCGCAGCGACTGCGGGTCTCCGGGACGCGACAACGGCTCGGTCGGGGCCGGGGGCGGCGCACTGGGTCTCGCCGCCTGCACCAACGTGGGCGCCGGGCCGGCTCGCGTCGCTTCTCCCGTCGCCGGCCCTGCCCGGACAGCTGCCCCGGTCGAGGCCATGACTCTCGGGCCAATCCCGGGCGGCGGCGATGCAGGCGCCGAGGCGGCTGCGCCAGACGGCGCCGCGACCCCAGCGGGGGCGGGCGCACGGGAGGCCGGGACGGTCGCGACCGCGGGCACGGGGCGCGGCACGGGGCCCGGCGTAGGGAAAGCCGGAGACCGGCTGGGCCACGTCGGTTGGAGGGATCCGCTCGGATGTGGGCTGCTGGCCACGACGGGCCAGCCCGGGGCGCCCGACGCCACCGGGGCCACGGCGGGCCAGCCTGGGGCGCCCGGAGCCACCGAGGCGACTGGGGCGGTGAGGGACGCGAGGAACGCCGGGGCGGCCGGGGCCGCCGGCCAGGTGGCCATCGCCGGCGTGGGGGCATCGGCAAGCGGCGGCAGCGGGGTCGAGACGTAGATCCGACGGCGACGGCGGCTGCGGCCGCGGGTGATGCCGATGGTGATGGAGACCACGATGCCCGTCGCGATCCCGGCCATGGCCAGGATGGCGCCGCCGATCACGCCGCCGAAGACGCCCGCGACGGCGTCGGTGCTCAGGTCGCCCATGCCCTGTCCGACCGCGATCGTCGAGCCCGAGGCGCCGGCCGCGACGACGTGGAACGTGCCTGCCTGGTCGGCGCGGAAGGTGTAGATCCCCCGGCCTTCGAGGCTGCCCTGGTCGTAGGAGACGAAGCTGCCGTACGCCTTCAGCTCGACAAGGGACCCGCCGGGGTCGGTCACGACGACCTCTGGCGGGTCGGTCGTGCCGCTGCGATCGGCCGCCCCCGGGAACTCCTGGTAGATCGAGTAGCCGCCCGGCTCGGCGATCTCGACGTCGACCACGCCGGGGACCGGGGTGCGGTCGAATGAGCCGATCGCCTCCAGGGCGTCGTCGACGCCTTTGGCCGCCACCGCCAGGCCGACCAGGATGCCGCCCACGGCGATCGCGGCCGCAGCCGCGTACCACCAGCCTGACGGCCGCACCTTCCGGTCGTAGACGGGCACTCCCACCGGGACCAGTGTGGTCAGGTCGGGGCCGGGGGCGCATGGGGGACATCCCCGGCGCTGACCCCCAGGCGGCGCGCCGCCAGATCGAGGCGGTCGTCCGGCTGCACCGCCGCGATGCGCACGTGTCCTGCGCCCGCAGGCCCGTAGAACTCGCCGGGCGACGTCACCACGCCGGCCTCGGCCGCCAGGCGCTTGGCCAGGCCCCACGCGTCGCCACCGGGGGCCGGCGCCCACAGGTAGAAGGCGCCGTCCGGCAGCGGGCACACCACATCCAGGGCGGCCAGCAGATCGGCCAGCAGGGCCAGGCGCCGCTGGTAGACGCCACGCTGGTGGTCGACGTGGGCATCGTCGCCGAACGCCGCCACCGCCGCGGCCTGCACCGGGCCGGGGACCATGAATCCGGCGTGCTTGCGGACCTCCGACAGGTACCGGACCAGATCCGGGTCGCCCGTGTAGAAGCCGGCCCGGGCCCCGGCCAAGTTGGAGCGCTTGGACAGCGAGTGGACGGCCAGCACGCCCTCCATTCCCGAGGACACGATCGTGCGGGGCGGGCCCTGCCACGTGAACTCGATGTAGCACTCGTCCGACAGCACCGGGACGCCGTGCGCCCGTCCCCATGCGGCCGCGGCCGCCAGGTCGGAGAGCTCCCCCGCCGGGTTGCCCGGGCAGTTCACCCACAGGCACAGGGCGCGGGCGGCGTCCGCCTCGTCGATGTCGTCGAGCGAGCCGAACGGCACGGCCCGGCAGCCGGCGAGCGTGGCGCCCATGGCGTAGGACGGGTAGCTGATCTCGGGGTACAGCACCGTGTCGCGGGACGGGGTGCGCAGCCGCAGCCAGTGGGGGACGCCGGCCACGAACTCCTTGGTCCCGACACAGGCGGCCACCAGGTCGGGATCGACGCTCACGCCGAACCGGCGCTCCAGCCAGCCCGCGGCGGCGGACCGGAACGGCGCGGTCCCCACCGATGGCGGGTAGCCGCGCTCGGCCCCCGACGCCGCCAGCGCGTCCACCACCACCTGGGGCGGCGGGTCGCACGGGGTGCCGATCGACAGGTCGACGGCGCCACCGGGGAGCGCCTCGGCCATGCTCACCAGCTCGGCGAGCCGGTCGTAGGGATACGGCGGCGGCACGAAGCCTTCCGGT
>DATBGF010000717.1:0-2742 GCA_036558145.1 Acidimicrobiales bacterium | reverse complement strand
CAGGGCCTCGTCGACCTTGTCCGCCAGCCAGAGCAGGGCCAGCTCCCGCAGCGCGGTGAGGTTGCCCACCCGGAAGTAGTTGGCCAGCGCGGCGTCGATCTTCTCCGGGCCGTAGACGTTGCCGTGGGCCATGCGGCGCCGCAGCGCCTCGGGGGTCTGGTCGACCAGCTCCACCTGCTCGGCGGCGCGCACCACGGAGTCCGGGATGGTCTCGCGCTGGGTGACGCCGGTGATCTGGGTCACGACGTCGTTGAGCGACTCCAGGTGCTGGATGTTGACGGTGGTGATGACGTCGATGCCGGCGTCGAGCAGCTCCTCGACGTCCTGCCAGCGCTTGGGGTTGCGGGAGCCGGGGACGTTGGTGTGGGCCAGCTCGTCCACCAGGGCGCGCTCGGGTCGCCGGGCCAGGACGGCGTCGACGTCCATCTCCTCGAAGACCGTGCCCCGGTACTCGACCCGGCGCCGCGGGACGACCTCCAGCCCGCCGATCTGCTCGGCGGTCCTGGGGCGCCCGTGCGTCTCCACGAAGCCGATGACGATGTCCGCACCCCGTTCGCAGGCGCGCTGGGCCTCGCACAGCATCGCGAAGGTCTTGCCGACGCCGGGGGCGGCGCCGAGGTAGACCCGCAGGCTGCCCCGGCCGGTCACGACCCCCCGCTCCGGTCGAGGTCCAGGTTGAGCGCGAGCACGTTCACGCCGGCCTCGCCCAGGAACCCGAGGCTGCGGTGGCTCGTGTGCTCGTCGACCAGGGTCAGCACGTCGGCTTCGTCCATGCCCCGGGCCTCGGCCACCCGGGGGGCCTGGAGCCGGGCGTTGGCCACCGAGATCTGCGGGTCGAGGCCCGAGCCCGAGGCGGTGACCGCGTCGACCGGCACCCGGACGTCGCGGCCGAGGTGGTTCTCGGCCCGGTAGGCCTCGACTCGCTCGGCCACGGTGTCGAGCAGGTCGGGGTTGGTGGGGCCGAGGTTGGAGGCGCCCGACGCCACCTGGGTGAGGTCCCCGGGGTCGGCCCCGTCCGCACCGGCCGCCGCGGTGCCCGCGGCCGAGGGCCGGCCGTGGAAGTACTCGTTGCCCGTGAAGGTCTGGCCGATCAGCGACGAGCCGACCACCGCGCCGTCCCGGTGGACCAGCGAGCCGTCGGCCTTGTCGTGGAAGGCCACCTGGGCGACGGCGGTGACGGCCAGCGGGAAGGCCACGCCGCACAGCAGCGTGAGCACGAGCAGGGCCCGCAGGCCGGCGAGCAGTTGGGCGCGCATCTAGCTCACTCCCAGGGCGGTGATGACGAGGTCGATGGCCTTGATCCCGACGAAGGGGGCGACGAGGCCGCCGACGCCGTAGATGAGGAGGTTGCGGCGCAGCACGGCCGCGGCCCCCGCGGCCACGAACTTCACGCCCCGCAGGGCCAGGGGGATCAGCCCGACGATGATCAGGGCGTTGAAGATGACGGCGGAGAGGATGGCGGAGCGGGGCGACGCCAGGTGCATCACGTTGATGCGGTCCAGCTGGGGGAACACCCCGACGAACATCGCCGGGATGATGGCGAAGTACTTCGCCACGTCGTTGGCGATCGAGAACGTGGTCAGCGAGCCGCGGGTGATGAGCAGCTGCTTGCCGATCTCGACGATCTCGATGAGCTTCGTCGGGTTGGAGTCGAGGTCGACCATGTTCCCGGCTTCCTTGGCGGCCTGGGTGCCGGTGTTCATGGCCACGCCCACGTCCGCCTGGGCCAGGGCCGGGGCGTCGTTGGTGCCGTCGCCGGTCATGGCCACGAGCCGGCCGCCCTCCTGCTCCCGCTTGATGAGCAGCATCTTGTCCTCGGGCGTGGCCTCGGCCAGGAAGTCGTCCACGCCCGCCTCGGTGGCGATGGCCCGGGCGGTGAGCGGGTTGTCGCCGGTGATCATCACCGTGCGGATCCCCATGCGCCGCAGCTCCTCGAAGCGCTCGGCCATGCCCTGCTTGACCACGTCCTTGAGGTGGATCACGCCCAGCACCCGGGCGTCACCGTCCCGCTCGCGCACGGCCACGGTCAGCGGGGTCCCCCCGCCGATGGCGACCCCTTCGACCAGCGGGCCCAGCCCCGGGGGGACGTCGCCGCCCTGCTCCTGCACCCAGCGGCGCACCGACTCGGCCGCGCCCTTGCGGACCTGGCGGCCCTCGAGATCGACGCCGCTCATGCGGGTCTGGGCGGTGAACGGGACCAGCGTGGCGCCCTGCAGGGCCCGCTCGCGCAGGCCGTAGCGCTCCTTGGCCAGGACCACGATGGAGCGGCCCTCGGGCGTCTCGTCGGCCAGGCTGGCCAGCTGCGCCGCCTCGGCCAGCTCCTGCTCGTCCACGCCGTCGAGCGGCAGCAGCTCGGCCGCCTGGCGGTTGCCGAGCGTGATCGTGCCGGTCTTGTCCAGCAGCAGCGTGGCGCAGTCGCCCGCGGCCTCGACCGCCCGGCCGGACATGGCCAGCACGTTGCGCTGCACCAGCCGGTCCATGCCGGCGATGCCGATGGCCGAGAGCAGGGCGCCGATGGTGGTCGGGATCAGGCAGACCAGCAGGGCGACCAGGATCACGATGTCCTGCTCGGCGCCCGAGTAGATGGCGAACGGCTGGAGCGTCACCACGGCCAGCAGGAAGACGATCGTCAGGCCGGCCAGCAGGATGTTCAGGGCGATCTCGTTCGGCGTCTTCTGGCGGCTGGCCCCCTCGACCAGGGCGATCATCCGGTCGAGGAACGTCTCCCCCGCCCTGGCCGTG
>DATBGF010000716.1:0-9665 GCA_036558145.1 Acidimicrobiales bacterium | reverse complement strand
CGCTCCCCCCACGGTGCTGGGTGGTGCCGGTTGGTGCTGCTTGCAGGTTCGGTCAGGTGCAGGGTTACCAGAGGAGTGGCAGCTCAGCCACCACCCACCGCGGGTGACGCTGCGCTATCCGTCGTAGTCCTCGTCGGTCACGTGCTCGCCCCACTCGGTCTCCGGACCCTCGCCCGCCCCTTCGGTGAGCGACAGGTGGGTCATGAGCCGATCGGGAGCGGCGCCGTGCCAGTGCCACTCCCCCGGCGGCGTCTGGACGACGTCCCCGGGCCGGATGGTCACCCGCTCGCCGCCCCGGGCCTGGATGCGTCCTTCGCCCTCGGTGACGTAGAGGATCTGGCCCAGCCCGTGGCAGTGCCACGCGGTGCGCGCCCCCGGGGAGAAGTGGACGGCGAGCGCCCGGAGCCGCGACGGGTCCTCGCCCCGCGCGATCGGGTCGGCCCACACCTCACCGGTGAACATGTTCTCCGGTCCCTTGAACGACGGTTGGCGGGGTTGGACGTCCACGGGCGTCTCCTTCTCTGGGTGTGCTCCCTGGAGGCTAGACACAGGTGATGATCGAGAGCCGGGCCGCCTTCGCCGACCTCCTCGCCGACCTCGCCGAGGTGGGCGAGCGCTACGCCGGAGGCGAGTGGGGGCTGACCGAGCCCGGCGACGTGGCCGAGGGCCTGCGGGTCGTGCTCCACAACCTGGCGAACGGCATCGAGACCCAGTTCGAGCAGGACCCCGCCCATCCCTCGTTCCGCGCCATGGTCACCCCGTGGCGCAAGGCGCTCGGGGACAACGCCGACGCCCGCTACCACGACGCGCCGGTCCACCCGGCCGGGACCTACCGGGTGCGGGGCCGGACCGGCGGCGCGGTGTACGTGTCGTTCACGGTGGAGGCCGGGGCCGAGGGCGGGGCGTTCCCGTCCGGGACCGTCGGGGTGCTCAACGACACCGGCTTCGACGTCGCGGGCGACGGCAGCTTCGAGATCACCGTGGGCGGCCCGCCCCGCGACCGGGGCTGGCTGCCGCTGAAACCCGATGCGTCGCGGCTGACCGTGCGCCACTACTGGGAGGGCGAGCGCTCGCCCTGGCGGCCGCCGGTGCCCGACCTCGGCCTGGAGATCGAGCTGGTGGGCGGGGACGTCCCCGCCGAGCCGGCCGCGCCCGGCGATGCCACGGTGGCCGCCGCGATCCGGCGGATGGGGACCTACGTGCGGAGCCGCACGCTGGAGGCCATTGCCCGGCCGGGCGAGGGCGACCCGCCCGCGTTCGTGTCCCGCCTCCCCCACGTCTTCCCCGCCCCGGTCACGCCGGGGGCCCATGCGCTGGCCGCAGCGGACGCGGCGTACAGCATGGCGCCCTACCTGCTGGGCCCCGACGACGCACTGGTCATGCGGGCCCGCTGGCCCGAGTGCCGCTGCGCCAACGTCAGCCTGTGGAACCGCCAGCTCCAGACGTTCGACTACCTGCGGAGCCCGGTCAGCCTCAACCGGGCCCAGGCGCCCGCGGGGCCCGACGGGACGGTCACGATGGTGATCGCCCACCGGGATCCCGGCGTCGCCCACTGGCTGGCCACCGAGGGCCGGGCCTTCGGCCTGGTCTTCTGGCGGTTCATGCTGCCCGAGGGCCCGATCGACACCCCCACCGCCGAGGTCGTCCCGCTGGCCGACCTCTAGGCGTCCGGTTCCGCCACCACGCCGAACGCGGACATGTAGCCCGCCAGGTCCGAGCGCACGGTGGCGGCGTCGAAGCCCCAGTCCGCTGCCGTGTAGTCGTGCGTCCCGTGCTTGCCCCGCGGCTTGGCCGCCAGGTACTCACCGATCGCCCGGCGGTGGTCCTCGGGCAGCTCGCGCCCGATCTCGCCGTAGGCGGCGGCGATGGCGCCCACCGGGTCGGCCATCAGGTCGGCGAAGCGGACGTCGCCGTGCACGCCCGGCAGCGTCCCGTCCGCCCGGCGCCGGGCCACGGTCGCCAGCGCGTCGGAGAAGATCGCCCCGATCAGCGCCGCGAGCCCGTCGAGGTCCACGGCGTCGGTCCGCAGCCACTGGATCATCGCGGTCGTGCTCACGGTGGACGGCATGGTCCTGGCCGGGTCGCGGTGGGTGAAGATCACGCACGCGTCCGGGTAGGCGGCCAGGAGATCGTCCAGCATCAGCAGGTAGCCGGGCGTCTTCAGCAGCCAGCGCCGCGGCGGCCGGCCGCGCTGCACCGCCTGGAGCACGGCCCGATGGAACGCGAGGTCGGCGGCCACGTCCGGCGCCCACCCACCCATGTCGGTGAGGGCCATGGCCCAGTGGCTGCCCGCGAAGGACGGGGCGCAGATGGTGATGCACTCCACCGGAAGGTCCGAGCGCAGCTCGTGGATGGTGGCGAACTCGGGCTGCACGTCGGCCCACAGCTCCTGCTCGGCCTCGGTCATGGCCCGGCGCCCGGCCTCGTCCGTGCCCGCCGGGAGCACGGGGTGGAGCACCTCGGTGGCCACCGGCGTGCGCAGCCCGGGGTCGAGGCCCAGCAGCTCGAACAGGATGGTGGTGCCCGACCGGGCCGGGCCCGTGACCACGATCGGGGCCTCGACCACCTCCTCGGCCACGCCCGGGTCCCGCCGGCGGGCGTCGCCGAGCAGGAAGCGGGTGCGCAGGCCCCGGGCCAGCTCCTCCCGGGTCATGAGCCGCCCCACCACGTGGAGGTCGGCGCCGTCCACCGCCGCCACCAGGGCCCGGAACCGGCCCTCCCAGTCCCCGTCGCCCAGGTCGCCGGGGTCGGCGATCCCGGTCGAGGCCCGGGCGTCGTCGATCATCGCCCCCGCGTCGAGCGGCACCATCCGCCGCGCCCCACCGGCCGCCGGCCCCATGGCGTTGAGCCGCCGCACCCAGTCGGGCCGCACGTAGCGGTCCGCCATCCCCCTCAGACCCATGGCCCCGGTCCTCCCTTCCCGGCGCGAGTCAACCACGCCGGGCCCGCCGGCTCTCCTAGGTTGGGGACATGAACCGGAGCATGCCGGCATTGGTCGGGGGGAACGGACCGGACTGGGAGGTGCACGACGTCGCGGTCCCCGTGCCCGGACCGGGGCAGGTGCTCGTGCGGGTCCGGGCCGCCGGGGTGAACCGCGCGGACCTGGGGATGCTGGCGGGCCGGTACCCCGCGGGCGGGCCCGGTGGTGAGTTCACCGCCGGCCTCGAGCTGGCCGGCGAGGTCGAGGCCGTCGGCACCGGCGTGGACGGGGTCGAGCCCGGCGACCGGGTGATGGCGGCCGCGCTCGGCTCCTTCGCCGGCTTCGCGCTGGTCGACCACCGCCACCTCATGCCGGTGCCCACGTCGCTGTCGTGGACCGAGGCGGCGTCGCTGCCGGTGGGCCTGTCGACCGAGCACGACGCCCTGATGCAGGCCGGGTTCGAGGCCGGGGACCGGGTGGTGATCGTCGGGGCCACGTCGGGCGTGGGGATGCTCGGCGTCCAGCTGGCCCGGGCCCTCGGGGCCGGGCTGGTCGTGGCCACCACCACCTCGGCCGCCAAGGTCGGGGCGCTGACGGCGGCGGGCGCGGGCCTCGTCATCGACACCGGCGCCGGGAGCATGGTCGACGCGGTGCTGGCCGCCACCGGCGGCTCCGGGGCCGACGTGGTGATCGACCACGTCGGGGGCCCGGGGTTCGGCGACCTGCTCCCCGCCACCCGGGTGCGGGGCACGATCGTCAACGTCGGGCGCCTGGCCGGCCCGCGGGCCGCCGTCGACCTCGACCAGCTCGCCTTCCGCCGGCTGCGGGTGCTGGGCACCACGTTCAGCATCCGCAGCGCCGAGGAACGGGCCGAGGTCTACGCCGCCGTCACGCGCGACGCCCTGCCCACCGTGGCCGACGGGCGCGTCCGTCCCGTCGTGGACACCGTCGTGCCCTTCGACGAAGCCCACCGCGCCGCCGACCGGATGCGGTCCAACGACGCGGTGGGCAAGATCGTGCTGGAGATGCCTTGTTGAGGCGAGCTCGTCCTAGCTGTCGTCGCTGAACGTGCCGCCGAAGATGTCGGAGTTCCCGAAGGTCGGCGGGCACTGGTTGTTGGGCCCCGGCCGCAGCGCATCCGAGGGAGCGCTGGGCAGCTCGCTCGCCTGCTCGGGGTCGTCCGGCTCGTCCGCGTTCTCCGGCTCGGCCGCGCCGGCCACCACGTCGTTGACGAAGGCCTGGCGATACGTGTTCATCGCCGGGCACACGCTGCCGTTGCGCATGTCGTTCCAGACCCCGGTGCCGAAGTCGTTGGTGGCGAAGGCGTAGTTGTAGTCGCCCAGGAACTCCGAGGTGAGCCCGTTGGCGCTCGATGCCCTCCCGTCGCCGACGGCGCCCCGCAGCAGGGTCGTGAACGGCCCGATGGCGCCGGTCGCCGCGTTGACCTCGGCGTGGCGCACCACGCCCTGGACCCGCCGCGGCGACGTCGTGTCGCTGCGCCACGGGTCGAGCCAGGCGTTGTACACGAGCCAGGCGTCGGTGCCGTCCGGCGAGATGGCGATGGCCGGGAAGTTGGCCCGGTCGGTGCCGTCGTTGACGTCGGCCGGCGCCGAGTAGGTCCCGCCGCCGTCGGTCGAGGTCACGACGAAGGCGCGCTCGTTGTTGGTGCCGGCCCGGTCGTCCGACCAGGTCACGACGATCTGGTCGCTGGCGCCGCTGCCCGAGGGTGCCCCGTTGGCGATGTCGACGCTCGGGAACGAGTCGGTGCGGGCCCCGGCGATCCCGTCGATGGTGAACCGGCCCTGCGCCGGATCGAACTGCCCGATGCCGGCGACCGGCTGCACGATCGCCCGCGGCTTCTCGAAGTTGTTGCCGCCGTCGAACGAGCGGGCCTGGAAGAACACGCCCTGGCGGGTCTTGATGTCCGTGCCGATCCACACGACGTAGACCACGCCGGTGCTGTCGGTCCGGATGGCACACCCCTGGCGCCCGCCGGTCTGGTTGTTGTTGGTGGCCGCGCTGAGCTGGCGGTTGCGCCAGGTGTCGCCGCCGTCGGTCGAGCGGGCGAACAGCAGCGGCTCGCCGTTGCCGTTGGCCCGGAAGCCCACGTTGCAGACGTACACGTTGCCGAAGTTCGGGCTCGACTCGGCGTTGTCGACCCAGATCTGCTCCTTGTCGGAGAACAGCGCCGGGTTCTGCCGGGTCACGACCACCGGGTCCATCCAGGCCGCGTTGCTCCCGGCGATGGCGCCGGCCAGGTCGTCACTGCGGGACACCGCGATCGCCGCGGCGCCCGGGAACCCCGGGTTGCCCGGGAACGGGGTGGCGATGTTGGCGTAGTAGAGGCGCTGGCCGTTGGCCCAGGCGAAGTTGCCGGCCGCGTCGGGCGTGGGCCCGAACACAAGCTCCGGGTCGCCGTTGGACACCATGCCGTTCTCGAAGTAGTTCGGCAGGGTGCCGATCGGTCCGGCCGGGTCCGGTACGCAGCCGGTGTCACCGGCGGGCGGCTGGCCCGGCGCGGGGTCGGGCTGGCCCAGGCAACTGGGCGTGGTCCGGGCGGAGAACCCGGTGTAGGTCGGCTGGGTCCAGGTCCGGCCCGAGTCGGTGGAGAACTGGATGCCCGACACGCCGACCCCCGGCGTGAACGGGCACGTGCGATCGTCGCCTGCGTTGCAGGCCTCCAGGTCGATGTTGTCGTTCGCCCCCGCCGCCAGGATGTTGGGCTGGGCCGGGTTGACGGCCACCCCGGGCTCGTTCTGCTTGTTCTGCGAGAACAAGTTGTCGTTGCTGCCCACCGTGACCTCGGTGGAGCCTCCCGGCGTGATCGGGGCCGCGCCCGCGGGCACGGTGGGGACGAGGATCGTGATGGCTGCGGCTACCGCAGCTACCGCGAGTCGACTGGTACGCATGAATACCCCCCATGCGTTCGTCTGATCGGGTCCTTCGCGGCGTGCCACTCACCCGCTGCGTGGCACAGCCACTCCCCACCATGCCTCCTAAAGAAGTATCAAGCCACCTTTAGAAAGCTGTCAGTGGCAGCTTTGCGTGCCGGAGTCGGTGAACGGCTGGCCCGCGACCGGGAGGAACTGCCAGTCGTAGCTGGTGGCGTGCAACGTCACGGCCAGGACGCCCCAGGCGGTGCTGTCGCGCACCTCGCTGCCGGTGACCGGCGGGCCGAAGCCGTAGTGGCTGCGCCCGCCGGTCCCGACCACGAACGAGCGGATGCCGCGGGCGTCGTCGACCGATCCGGTGGCGGTCATGGGCGCGAACCGCTCGTAGTTGTGCTCGTGGCCTTCGAGGACGAGGTCGGCGTCGGCGTCGTAGAGCGCCTGCCACAGCGCCTGGGTGGCGGGGCTGGAGCCGTGGTGGGTGCCCGACGAGTAGCGCGGGTGGTGCCAGTAGGCGGCCACGCAGGCCGCGGGATGGGCGGCCAGGTCGGCCCGCAGCCACTGCTCCTGGGCGCTGCCGGCCGAGCACGACACGACGTCGCAGTTGGAGTTGAGGCTGACGATGTGCCAGGCGCCGAGGTCGTAGCTGTAGTAGCCCTGGGCCGGGTCGCCCGCCGCCGCGCCGAAGTAGGCGAAGTAGCCGCTCGCGCCCGGGGTGGCGTAGTCGTGGTTACCGGGAGCCGGCCGGGTCCTCGCCCTGTACGCCCCCCACGACGGGCCGTAGCAGCCGGCGAACTCGGCTGCGGTCCCGCTGTCGTAGGCGTTGTCGCCGGTCGTGAACACGGTGCCAGGGTGGGCGCCGAGGAGCGCGGCGGTGGCCTCGTCCCCCGACGACGAGCACGACGCGATGTCCCCCGCTCCCAACATGACCGGGTCGCCGCCGGAGGCCGCAGTCGTCGACCGGGTCGTCGACCTCCGGGACAAGGCGACCGCGCCGCCGACCGCGGCGGCCACGACGACGGTGACGGCCAGGACTGCCGCGATGACCTTGGCACGAGTGCCCACGGGCTCCCTTCCTCCCCGGGCCCGGCCGCCAGGCTACGAAGCGAGCACCGCCCGCAGGGCAGCGGCGAAGCCGTCGGGCTCCCCGGTCTGGCCGTACTCGCCGCCGAGGAACCCGGCGTGGCCGCCCGGGAAGCTGACGGGATCCGTCCCGAGCCGCGCGGCCACCGCCCGCGCGGCGCGCCCCGGCATCTGGTTGGCGGACTCGGCGCCCACGGCGACGACGATGCGGGTCGGCGCCGCCCGCAGCGCGTCGAAGTCGTGGCGGTGGTGGGTGCACGTGATCATGTTCTGCCCGACCAGCGGGTTGTCCCGCGAGCCGTCGTCCTCCGCCGGCAGGCCGTACAGCTCGGGCTCCGGGCCGGGCTGGTCGGCGTAACCGGCCGGGAGCGGGCCGTCGTGGCCGGCCACCGCGATGAACCTCGCCATCGCCGGGCCGAAGCCCTCGCGGTAGTACGTCCGGCGGATGGCCACGCATGCGGCCAGCATCTCCTCGCGGTCCGGCAGCTCTTGCACGGCGGGCGGCTCGTGGGCCACGAGGGTGCGCACGTCCTGCGGGTGCTCGGCCACGAGCACCAGCGCGTTGACCGCGCCGCCGCTGGTGGCGAACAGGTCGACCGCTCCCCCGCCCACCGCCGCGATCACGCGGTGCAGATCGTCCGCGTGCTCCTCCGGCGTGGTCTCGTCCGCGTCGTCGGTCCGCAGGCTGCGCTCCGCCCCGCGCGGGTCGTACGTCACGACGGTGCGGTCGGTGAAGTGACCGGCCAGCGTGACGAAGCCGCCTGCGGCCATCGGCGACCCGATCAGCAGCAGGACCGGCTCGGTGCTGCTCGCGTTGCGCCGCACGTCGTAGTGCAGCATCGCGCCCGGCGCCTCCAGCTCATGGGTCTCCGGCTCGGTCATGGCTGGCCCTCCCGTGCGGTGGCGATCTCCGCCTCTAGGACTCAGGGTGGCCCCGAGGATCATCGCGCCCGGACATGGGACTTTGGCCCCTTCCGCCGGGCTGCGCAGCGGCCTACCTTCACACGTCGTGCCCCACATCCGCTCCCACGACCTGCGGCCGGCCCTCGGCGCCTTGGGCGCCGCGCTGGCGATCGTCCTCCTGGCCGGTGGGTGTGGCGACGACAGCGCCGGCAGCGACCTCCCCGCCGTCTCGGGGCCGGTCTCGCCCCGGCTGGAGGTCCACGCCACCGAGATGCAGTACGACCCCGATGCCGTCGCCGTGGAGGCGGGCGACGTCGAGGTCGTGCTGCACAACGACGGCACCGTCCTGCACGATCTGCGCATCGAGGACCAGCCCTTCGTCATCGAGGCCGGGGCAGGCCAGACCGCGACCAGCCGGATCACGCTGGAGGCGGGCCGCTACCAGATCTTCTGCTCGATCCCCGGCCATCGCGAGGCGGGCATGACCGGCGTCCTCGAGGTGCGCTGACCCGTCACTCGGGCAGGTCGAGGAAGCGCCGGGCCAGGTGGAGGAGCTGGGCGCGCAGCGTGTCGTCGTCGAGGTCGGTCACGAGGGGGTGCATGACCGCGCCGCCGATGGCGGCCGAGAGCATGGCCGCCGGGACGCGGGCGTCGGGGCCGGGGTCGCCGCCCATGAGGGCCCGGTAGAGGCGGTGCATCACCCGGCGGTACGGCTCGTGGTGGGCGAAGAAGCGGATGATGACCGGGTCGCCGAGCAGCGTGCTCTCCATGCGGCGGCGCTCGACGGCCAGGTCGACGATGTGGGTGACCAGGATGTCGCGGGCCTGCTCCGGGTCCGGTTCCGCCTCGGCGGCCTCGACGGCCGCCTCGACCTTGGCCAGCTCGGCCTCGGCCGAGGCCACGACGATCTCGTCCTTGGTCCGGAACTGGTGGTAGACGGCGGCCTTCGTCACGCCGACGGCGCCCGCGATCATCTGCAGCGAGGTGCCGCCCACACCGTGCTCGGCGAACAGGGCGGCGGCCGCTTCGATGATGCGCTGCTGGGCCGGGCTGTAGGAGGTCGGGCCCTCCTCGGTTGCGACCGGCGCCGTCGAGGTCATGCCCCGACCGTACTCGGTGCGGGCGCGGTCCTAGCCGATCGGCTACTGTGCTCCTAGCCGATCGGCTAGGAGCACGCCGCCCGGCAGAGGAGGGACCACGGTGTCAGAACCGACGACCGACGCGCAGCTCGACGGCTTCCTGGAGATCCGCAAGCCCGGCGCCCACCTGGACGAGGAAGCCGTGGCCGACGACTTCGTCCTGATGCTCGGGGTCGACCTCACCAACTTCCCCAAGTTCCCCCGGGTGGACGACAACGTCACCTACAAGCGGGCAGACCTCGACATCCGCCAGGAGCTCGACGTCGACTCCGGGGCGGAGCTCCCCGACTATGCCGGCCCCTACCGGTCCGACCTGCGCTTCACCGACTTCTCCCGGGAGGCGCTCGCGACCCGGTTCCTCCCCTGGAGCGAGGCGTACCTGCAGTTGTGCGTGGACGGCTGGGCCGCCGAGGTGTCCAAGCGCTACGGGGCCGAGACGATGGCCGAGATCGAGTGGGCCGCGTGGAGCGACCAGATCCGGCCCGAGATCGAGCGCATGAAGGGCGAGTTCCTGCCGGCCGGCACCGTCTACGAGGACCCGAACCAGCGGGTCGCCGAGGCCGACCGGGCCTCGACCCGGGTCGTCTACACTGGGCTGTTCACGCCCGGCCCGGACACGGGCGAGCTCACCAAGACCCAGCTGGTGACCTGGTTCCTAGGGAGCCACGAGTACCTGCTGCAGTGCATCGAGGCCTGGGCGACGCAGGTCATCCTGCGCGACGGGCTCGACAC
>DATBGF010000715.1:0-3627 GCA_036558145.1 Acidimicrobiales bacterium | reverse complement strand
CGCCGTGCGCGCGCTCGACAACGTGAGCGTCACGTTCGCATCGGGACACTTCACGGCCATCATGGGCCCGTCGGGCTCGGGCAAGTCGACGCTCATGCATTGCGTCGCCGGGCTCGACGCGCTCACCTCGGGCCAGGCGTTCATCGGCGACGTCGACCTCGGCTCGCTGTCCGAGCGCGCCCTGACCAAGCTGCGGCGTGACCGGGTCGGCTTCGTGTTCCAGGCGTTCAACCTGGTCCCGACGCTGACCGCGCTGGAGAACATCACGCTGCCCCAGGCCCTGGCGGGCAAGCGCCTCGACCGCAAGTGGCTCGACTACGTGATCGACACCGTCGGTTTGCGCTCCCGGCTGGGGCACCGGCCCGCCGAGCTGTCGGGCGGCCAGCAGCAGCGGGTGGCGGTGGCCCGTGCCCTCGCCACCCGGCCGGCGATCATCTTCGCCGACGAGCCCACGGGCAACCTGGACAGCCGGGCCAGCGCCGAGATCCTGGCCTTCATGCGCGACGCGGTCGACGAGCTGTCCCAGACCATCGTGATGGTCACCCACGACCCCGCCGCCGCGGCCCACGCCCACCACGTGCTGTTCCTGGCCGACGGGCGGATCGTGGGCGAGATGGCCCACCCCAGCCCCGACGCCATCCTCGAGCGCGTCAGGCGCCTGGACTTCAAGTAGATGGGCATCGTCGCCAAGCTGTCGCGGCGGGACCTGCGCTCCCACGCCGGCCGCTACGTGCTGACGTTCCTGGCCGTCGCCATCGGGGTGGGCTTCGTGGCCGGCGTGGTGACGCTGACCGACACGATCAGCCGGACGTTCGACGACATGTTCCGGGGCTACAACGCCGGCACCGACGTGGCCGTGCGGGGCGAGGGGCAGTTCGAGCTGGGACCCGAGTTCGGCGGCGGCGTGGCCCGCCCCCGCATCGACGCCGACCTGGTCGACGCGGTCACCGGGCTGGACGGCGTGGCCGCGGCCGAAGGCTACGTGCAGGGCTACACCCGGCCGATCACCGCCGGCGGCGAGCCCTACGGCAACCCCACCTTCGGCGCCCCGACCATCGGGACCAACTGGGGCGAGGTCGAGGCGCTCAACCCGTTCCACCTGGTCGCCGGGCGGGCGCCCCAGCGCAGCGGGGAGGTGGCGTTCGACCAGCGCACCGCCGACCACGCGGGCTACGCGGTGGGCGACACCGTGACGTTCCAGACCCAGACCGGCGTGCAGCAGGCCACCCTCGTCGGGATCGCCCGCTTCGGCACGGCCGACAGCCCCGCCGGCACCTCCGTGACGCTGTTCGACCCCGCCACCGCCCAGCGCCTGCTGGCCGTGCCGGGCCAGGTCGACCTGATCGCCGTCGACGCCGAGGACGGTGTCAGCCAGACCGAGCTGCGGGACACCGTGGCCCGGGCGCTCGAAGGGACCGGCGTGGACGTCGTGACCGGCGAGACGCTGGTCCACGAGACCCAGGCCGCCGCCCGGTCCACGTTCACCGGGATCCGCACCTTCCTGCTCGTGTTCGCCCTCATCTCGGTGCTGGTCGGCTCGTTCGTGATCTTCACGAGCTTCTCGTTCATCGTGGCCCAGCGGCAGCGCCAGGTCGCGCTGCTGCGGGCCCTGGGGGCGAGCCGCCGCCAGATCCTGGCCGCCGTCGTGGTCGAGTCGGTGCTGGTCGGCGTGCTCGCCTCGCTCGTCGGCTACGGCCTCGGGGTCTCGCTGGCCGCGGGGCTCGCCGTCCGGTTCGTGCCCGGGGCCGAGGCGGTGATCCAGCCCCGCACCCTCCTGCTGGCGCTCGCGGTCGGGACCGTGGCCACGGTGGGCTCGGCGGTGTTCCCCGCGGCGCGGGCGTCACGGGTCCCGCCGGTGGCGGCCATGCGGGACGTGGCCATCGACACCAGCAACCAGTCACGGGTCCGGTTCGGGCTGGCCCTGGCCCTCGGGGTGGAAGGGGTGGCCCTGCTGGTGATGGGGGCGACCGGAGGCGAGCTGGCCGGCCAGTCGCCGCTGCGGTTGTCGGGCTACGGCATGCTGGGCGTGTTCCTGGCCCTGATCGTGCTGGCCCCGGTGGTGGCCCGGCCCGCGGCGCTGGCCATGGGTCGGGTGCTGCCCCTCATCCGGGGCGTGGTGGGGCGCCTCGCCCAGCAGAACGCGGCCCGCAACCCCCGGCGGACGGGCTCGACCGGCTCGTCGCTGATGATCGGGCTCGGCACCGTCTCGCTGTTCCTGGTGGTCAACGCCTCGCTGCGGGCCTCGCTGGACGACACCGTCGACAACCAGTTCCGCGGCGACGTCGTGATCGACAGCGGAGGCAGCTTCGTCACGGGCGGGCTGCCGGGCGACATCGCCGAGACCGTGAACGCCCTGCCCGAGGTGGACGAGGCCACCGGGGTCCGCTTCGGCTTCGCCGAGATCGCGGGCATGCCGCACGGCCTGCGGGCCGTCGACCCCGCCACCGCCTTCGACCTGTTCGACATCGAGGTGGCGGAGGGCGACATCTCGGGCCTGGACGCCAACGGCATCGCCGTGTTCCAGGGGATCGCCGAGGAGAACGGCTGGGAGGTCGGCGACGAGATCCCGATCAAGTTCGGCCAGACGGGCGAGGTCCCCTTCACCGTGGCCGCCCTGCTGACCCGCCAGGACCTGACCGGCCCGTACCTGGTGGGCGTGGACGCGTTCGACGCCAACCTGCCCGACGTCGGCGACTCCCAGATCTGGGTGCGGCTGGCCGGCGGCGTGACCGTGGACCAGGCCCGGCCCGCCCTGGAGTCGGCCGTCGCCTCGTTCCCGTCGGCCGAGGTCCAGGACCTCGAGGAGTTCAAGGCGGCGATGAAGGGCCAGTACGACATCATCCTGGTCCTGGTGGATGCGCTGCTGACGCTGACGATCGTCATCGCCATGATCGGGATCGTGAACGCGCTGATCCTGTCGGTCGTGGAACGCACCCGCGAGATCGGCCTGACCCGGGCGGTGGGAGCGACCCGGGGACAAGTGCGCTCCGCCATCCGCTGGGAGGCGCTCATCATCGCCGCCTTCGGGCTGGCCGGGGCGGTCGGCGTCGGGGTGTTCTTCGGCTGGGTGCTGGTGCACGCGCTGTCGCAGGAGGGCTTCCGGGTCTTCGCCCTCCCCGCCGGCCAGCTGGCGATGTTCGCCGCCATCACCGCGGCGCTGACGCTGGCCGCGGCGGTGCTGCCGGCGGCGTGGGCCGGTCGCCGCCAGGTTCTGGCCGCCATCGCCGATACCTGATCACATGGGGTCATGGCGCTCGACCCCGCGGCCCTGCCCCCCGAGGCGCTCGTGTTCGTCGGCGAGCGTCACCTGGCCACCCTCACCACCCTGCGGCCCGACGGCAGCCCCCACTCGACCGCGGTCGGCTTCACGTGGGACCCCAGCGCCGGGCTGGTGCGGATCATCTCGTTCGCGTCGTCCCGCAAGGCGCGGAACCTGGCCCGGGGTGGTCGGGCTAGCGTCTGCCAGGTGGACGGCGGGCGCTGGCTGACCTTCGAGGGCCCGGCGCAGGTGACAGCCGATCCGGCCCGGGTGGCCGAGGCGGTCCGGCGCTACGCGCAGCGCTACCGCCAGCCCGGCGAGCGCCACGACCGCGTCGCCATCGAGATCGCCGTGGACCGGGTACTCGG
>DATBGF010000714.1:0-6853 GCA_036558145.1 Acidimicrobiales bacterium | reverse complement strand
CTGTCAGCGATCCTGCCCATCGTCACGGCCGGCTCCGGCTCGTCGACCGACTCGTGGGTCTCGATCACGGTCAACCTGGTGGCGTGGCTGGTGTTCGTCGCCGACCTCGTCGTCCACATGCACTACGTCCCGCGGTACCTCACCCATCGGGTCGGCGTCTTCGACCTGGTCATCGTGATCGTCACCGCCCCCTGGTTCCTCATCCCGGGACTGGGCGGATCGCAGATCCTCGTCATCGCCCGCCTGGCCCGCATCGTCCGCCTCCTGTTCGTCAGCAAGGGGGCGCGGCGGGCAGTCAGCCGCCTCGGCAAGGTGGGCGTGTTCGCCGCGGGGATGCTGCTGTTCTGCTCGTGGATGGCCTACGTCGCCGAGTCGCCGGCCAACAAGGAGTTCGCCAGCTTCGGCGACAGCCTGTGGTGGGGCGTCGTCACCCTGACGACCGTCGGCTACGGCGACATCGTGCCCATCACCGTGAAGGGCCGGATCGCCGGGGTCTTCCTCATGTTCACCGGACTCGCCACGCTCGGCCTCATCGCCGGCACCCTGGCCAGCGCCTTCGGGCTGTCGCCCGCGGACGACGGCCCGGCACCAGCCGAGGACGGGACGAGCGCAGCCGTCCTCGCCGAGATCCGCGCGCTCCGGGCCCAGCTCGACACCGTGGCGAGCCGGCTCCCTCCGGGGGATCAGTAGCTGCGGGGCAGGTCCAGGACCTGCTGGGCGATGTAGTTGAGCGTCATCTCCTGGCTGACCGGGACGATGCGCTGCAGGCGGGCCTCGCGGAAGTAGCGCTCCACGTGGTACTCGGTGGCGTAGCCCATGCCCCCGAAGGTCTGCACCGCCCGGTCGGCGGCGTAGAAGCTGGCCTCGGCGGCCAGGTACTTGGCGCTCTGGGCCGCCTCGCCGCAGTCGAGGCCCTGGTCGTAGCGCCAGGCCGCGTGCTGGGACAGCTGCCAGGCGGCCGCCAGCTGGATGTGGGCCTGGGCCAGCGGGTGGGCGATGGCCTGGTTGGCGCCGATGGGCCGGCCGAACACCTCGCGCTCCCGCGCGTAGGCGACCGCCCGGGCCAGGGCCACCTCGCCGATCCCGGTCGCCTCGGCGGAGAGCAGGATGCGCTCGGGGTTGAGGCCGTGCAGGATCTGGCGCCAGCCCTTGCCCTCCTCGCCCACCAGCCGCCAGCCCGGCACCGGCAGCCCGTCGTAGGCCACCTCGCACGACGCCACGGCGTTGCGGCCCATCTTGGGGATAGGCCGGATGTCCACGTAGTCGGGGTCGAGGTCGGCGAGCAGCAGCGACAGGCCGCCGAACCCCTCGCCGCCCGTGCGCACGAGCAGCAGCACGACCTCGGACTCGAGCGCCTTGGACGTCCAGATCTTGCGGCCCCGGACGATGTAGCCGCCCTCACCGTCGGGGTCGGCCCGGGTGGTGATGTGGGACGTGTCGGTGCCCGCGTCGGGCTCGGTCACGCCGAAGGCGACGTGCAGGTCGCCCGCCGCCGCCCGGGGCAGGAACTCCTGCTTCAGCCGCTCGCTGCCGAAGCGCACGACCGGGTTGAGCCCGAAGATCGTGAGGTGCAGCGCCGAGCAGCCGTTCATGCCCGCGCCGCTGCGGGCGACCTCCCGCAGGACGATGGCGGCCTCGGTGATGCCCTGGCCGCCACCGCCGTACTCCTCCGGGATGGCGATGCCCACCCAGCCACCCTCGGCCATCTGCTTGTAGAAGTCCCAGGGGAAGGCGTGCTCGGCCTCGCAACGGGCCCAGTAGTCGTCGTCGAAGGCGGCGCAGACCCGGCGCACACCTTCGGCGATGGCCTCGTGATCCTCGTTCGGCGCGAAGTCCATCAGGAGCCCTCCGCCTGGCCGGCCTTGGCCGCCCGCTCCTCGGCGTGCTGCTGGATGGCGGTCATGACGGCGGTACCGGCGGCGCCGATGAACTCCGGCCGGTTCTCGGCCGCCCAGTCCCGGCTGGCGGTCAGCGTGGCCGCGTGGCCGGTCACCTCGGGCATCACGTAGCGGGAGAACAGCTCGTAGGACCGCATGGTCTGGGGCCGGTCGGCCCACTCGTGCGCCATGAGCAGGTAGGTCCCGTAGCCGCCCGACTGCTCGGCCAGCCGCCGGACCTGGGCCACCGCGTCGTCGGGGGTGCCGATCACCGCGAAGCCCGAGGCGTTGAGCGCCTCGACCAGGTCGCCGTGGTTGTCGGTGGCGGGCGCCAGGGGCAGGGCCGCCACCCGCTGGAAGTAGTCGACCCACTGCTCCAGCCCGAACGCGACGTCGGCCACGGCCTGCTCGCGGGTCTCGGCGATGTGCATCGGTCCCACCAACCGCCAGGCGGACCGGTCGGCGTCGGTCCCGAACTCGCGGGCCCGCTCCTCCACCACGTCCCAGTGGTGGCCGAGGATGTCGAACCCGCCCGCGCTGGTGGCGCCGATCGACAGCATCCCGGTGCCGAACCGCCCGACGGCGCGGGGACCGGCCGGGGACACCTGGGCGGCCACCGCCACCTCGAAGTGGGGCTTGGTGTAGGGCCGCAGCTGGAGGCGGGCGTTGCGCAGGGTGAACCAGCCGGCGTCGCGGGTCACGGGCTCGTCCGAGCGGAGCAGCGCCAGGATGGCCTCCAGCGACTCCTCCATCATGTCCCGCTGGCGGGCCACCTCGATGCCCATCATGTAGGCGTCCGACGGCAGCGCCCCGGGGCCCACGCCCAGCATGATCCGGCCCCCCGTGAGGTGGTCGAGCAACACCATGCGGTCGGCCAGCATCAGCGGGTGGTGGTACGGGAGGGACGACACGCCGGTCCCCAGCCGGATGCGGCGGGTGCGCTCGGCGGCCACGCCGATGAACACCTCGGGCGAGGCGATGATCTCGTAGCCCGCGGAGTGGTGCTCGCCGATCCAGGCCTCGTCGAAGCCCAGCCGGTCGAGGTGGACGATGAGCTCGAGGTCGCGCTGGAGCGCCAGCGTGGGGTTCTGGCCCACGGGGTGGAACGGGGCCAGGAAGATCCCGAACCGCTCCGGCCCGGCCGCCGTCGTCTCCATGTGCATCTCCCCTTCGGCCTGCTCGCTGATGGTGGCGTCACCGTAGCGGGCCGTGGCACCACGACTGCTAGCCTCGCTCGGGATCACCTGGGGAGATGTCGCTGGTGCCCAGAGCGCTCGAGGTGGGGGAACGATCGTGACCGCGGTGACCGAGGCCACCCGCGACCAGGCCGCTCCCGCCCCCGCCACCGGCAGCCCGTGGCGCCACCGGCTGGGCCTGGCGGCCCTGGTCCTGGTGGTGGCCACTCCCCTGCTCGTGGGCGGCCTGGCCCTCGTCGGCACGTCGTGGTTCCCCATGGGCGACTGGGCCAGCATGGCCTGGCGCACCTCCCAGGTGGGCACGTCCGACACGCCGCTCGTGGGCGCCTACACGGTCAAGGGCTGGGCCCATCCCGGTCCCCTGCTGTTCTGGCTGGCCGCCCCGCTCTGGCGCCTCTCCGGCGGCGACCCCCGCACGCTGGAGTGGACGGCGGCCCTCATCAACTTCGCCATGATCGTCGCCCTGGCCGCGGTGGCGTGGCGCCGGGGCCGGTGGGCGCTGACGCTGGCAGTGATGCTGCTGACCGCCGTGCTGATCCACGCCTTCACGCCCACGCTGATGGTGGACCTGTGGAACCCGCACGTCCCGCTGCTCGCGTTCCTGCTCACGGTGCTGCTGGTCTGGGACGCAGCCCTGGGCCGGCGCCGGGCACTGGTGGAGGCGGCCGTGCCCGCCTGCTTCGCCATGCAGTCCCACCTGGCGTTCGTGCCGCTGGTGGCGCTGCTGGCCGCGTGGCTCTGGGCGTGGTCGCGCTGGTGGCCCCGGCTGCTGCCCGAGTCCGAGGCCGCCACCGCCGAGCTGCCGCGACCGCCGTGGGCCCGCTGGTGGCGGGCGCTGTGCTGGGCGGTCGTCGTCGTGGCCGTGCTCAGCATCGGGCCGCTGATCGACCTGTTCTTCGACATGCACAACCCGCTGCGCATCGCCAAGTCGTTCGGGGGCGGCACGGAGCGGCTCGGCCCGGTCGAGGCCGTGGGCATGGTGGGCCGCTTCGTGCGGCCCGACGGGCCGTGGATGGGCGGGCCCACGCCCCGCCAGGCGTTCCAGGTGGTGGGCTCGGGCTTCGTGCCCGTGCTGATCGCCCTCGGAGTCGTGCTCTGGTGCCTGCGGGTCGGGCGCCGCCGCCGGCTCGTCGACGTGGTGGCGCTGTCCGCCCTGGCCGCCACGCTGGTCCTCGGCTCGATCCCTGCCGCCACCCAGCTCGTCGTCCCGGTCGAGGCCTACCTGACCCAGTGGCTCAAGGTCGTCGGCGGCCTCGTGTGGTTCACCGCCGCGTGGACCGGCTGGCGGGTCGTCGAGCCGGCCGTGCGGGCCGTCCCCCGCCGGCGGATCGCGGCCGGCGCCCTGGCGGTCGTGGCGGTGTTCGGCGCCTCCGCCTGGTCGTGGAGCGACGCCGCCGAGGTCGTGCCCCGCTTCGGCACCGACGGCAAGCCCATGCGGGACCTGGGCGCCCAGCTGGCGGCCCAGCTGCCCGAGGGCCAGACGATCCGGGTCGAGCGCCGGGGCGAGCCCTGGCACATCTACGGCCCGGCGCTGATCTGGTCGCTGCTCGACAACGGCGTGGACGTCGTGACCACCGACGGCGAGTCCGGCGTGAAGTGGGGCCGCGAGCACCGCTACATCCGCGGCGACCACTACGACATGCTGCTGACCATCGCGGTCCACGACGGGGGCTCGTTCTACGATGCCTACGCCCAGTGCGCGCAGTCGTCGTCGACCCGGCTCGTCGCATCGTGGGACGCCCTCACGCCCGAGGAGCGCGCGTTCGTGGACCAGATGCGGCTGGAGCGCCTCGACCCCGACTCCGTCTCGGACGCCGACCTGGCCCGCGCCGACCGCTTGGAGCGGGAGGGCACGCGGGTGGGCGTGTTCGAGAGCCCTCAGGTCTGCGCCAAGGACGTCTCCCTCCTACCCAAGAAGTGAGCCGGTCCCGAACGCGGCCGCGCCCCGGGCCCAGGTGCGGTCGAGCGCCGAGCCTTCGGGGAACCGGCCGTCCAGCTCGAGGATGACCATGCCGTGGGTGAAGGCCCACAGCGCCTGGGCCCGGTGCGGGTCCTCCGTGACCAGGAAGAACGGCTCGCCCGCCCAGTCCTCCAGGCCGGCCTCGAGCTCGCCGCGGGGCAGCGGTCCGGCGGTGGCCAGCCGGTAGACGTTGGGATGGGACACCGCGTGGCGGCGGTAGGCCCGCAGCAGCGACACGACCGCCCCGGCCCGGCCCGGCCGCCGCACGGCGGAGTGCAGCTCGTCCCCCATCTCCCGCAGCGCAGCCTCGATCAGCATGACCTCGATGGCGCCCTTGCCGGCGACGTGCTTGTACAGCGAGGGCGCCCGGATGCCCAGCTCGCCGGCGACCGACCGCATCGTGAGCCCGGCGGCCCCGTCCCGTTCCAGGACCAGCCGGGCGGCGGCCAGCACCTCCTCGGCGCGACTCACGCCGTGGCCGGCTCCAGCCGGAACACCGGGTGCTTGGGGGAGATGGCCGCCAGCTCCTCGTCGGACGAGTCGGCGGAGGTCCCGTCGAAGAAGACGCCGACCTCGGCCTTCCAGCGCTTGAGGTAGGCCCGCAGCACCGGGATCTTGTCGGCGCCCTCCAGCTCGTGGGCCACCCACTCGTCGCGGCGCTTGCCGACCAGCGTGGCCAGCCGCCCGTCGGCGGCCCGGACGTTGCGCACCCACTGGCCCTCGCCCCGCGGCGACACCAGGTAGTTCTGGCCGTCCAGCGTGAGCAGGTTGACCGGGTTCCGCCGGGGCTCGCCGCTGGTGCGCCCCCGCACCTCCAGCACCCGGCTGCCCAGCACGCTGATGCCCCGCCGGGTGAGGAACGCCACGAACGGGTTGAACACCTTCTGGGTGAAGAAGCCGGGCTTGCGGTAATGGGCGGGAGCGGGAGTGGCGTCGGCGTCGGCCATCGGGTGCCTCCTTGGGGCTAATACTGTTAGCCGACAGTCTGAGGCTAACGCCCTTAGCCTGTCAAGGTGTGACGATGGACACGGTCACCGAGGTGGAGACGGTGCGCGGCCCCGTGCCGACCGCCGAGCTGGGCAGGACCCTCATGCACGAGCACGTCTTCGTGCTCACCCCCGAGAGCGCGGCCAACTGGTCCGACGAGTGGGACGAGGAGGCCAAGGTCGCCGAGGCCGTCGACAAGCTCACGCAGCTGGCGGGCGCCGGCATCCGCACCATCGTGGACCCCACCGTCGACGGCCTGGGCCGGGACATCCGGCGGATCGCCCGGGTCAACGAGGCGGTCCCCGACCTCAACATCGTCCCGGCCACCGGGATCTACACGTACTCCGACGTGCCCCACTGGTTCACCTACCGGGGCCCGGGCGCCCTGCCCGACCTGCCCGAGCCCATGGTCGACCTGTTCGTGCGCGACGTCCGCGAGGGCATCCAGGGCACCGGCGTGAAGGCCGCGTTCTTCAAGTGCGCCATCGACCACCACGGCCTCACCGAGGGCGTCGAACGGGTCCTGCGGGCGGTGGCCAAGGCCCACCTGGAGACCGGCGCCCCGATCATGGTGCACAACAACCCGGGCCAGAACACGATGGCCGACGTCCGTCGGGTGCTCGGCGAGGAGGGCGTCGAGCCGCGCCACGTGCTGCTGGCCCACGTAGGCGACTCGACCGACGCCGACCTCCTGACGTCCTACGCCGAAGAGGGCTTCCTGCTCGGCATGGACCGCTTCGGCGTTGACGTCATCCTCGGCTTCGAAGCCCGGGTCGACACCGTGGCCGAGCTGTGCCGGCGGGGCCTTTCGTCGCGCCTGGTGCTGGCCCACG
>DATBGF010000713.1:0-7253 GCA_036558145.1 Acidimicrobiales bacterium | reverse complement strand
CGGTGAGCTTCGCCTACCTGGTGTACGCCTCGTCGTGGCTCAAGCGGTACTACCCGGCCGCCTTCTGCGCGGCGCTGCTCAACGCCCAGCCCATGGGGTTCTACTCGCCCCACTCCCTCACCCAGGACGCTCGCCGCCACGGCGTCGAGGTGTGCACCCCCGACCTGGCCCGCTCCGGCGCCGGCGCCACCCTGGAGCCCCCCTCGCCCCTGGCCCCACCACCCGGTCCGGGGGCCCCGCCCGAGACGTGGGGGAGGGGCGGCCCGGTCGTGCGCCTCGGGTTGGGCTCGGTGCGGAGCCTGGGGACCGACCTGGCCGAGCGGATCGTGGCCGAGCGGGAGGCCGGCGGTCCCTACACCAGCCCCGAGGACCTGGTGCGCCGGGTGCCGGGGCTCAGCGTCGCCCAGCTGGAGAACCTGGCCACCGCGGGGGCGCTGAGCTGCTTCGGGTTGGACCGGCGCCGGGCCCTGTGGGTGGCGGGAGCGGTGGCGCACGCCGGTGCCGACCGGCTCGACGGCATCGTCACCGGGGTGGACGCGCCCCGGCTCCCGGGGCTCGATCCCATCGACGAGGCCCGGGCCGACCTGTGGGCCACGGGCGTGAGCCCCGAGGGCCACCCCACCCGCTTCGTCCGCCACCTGCTCGACGACCTGGGGGTGGCCACCTCGGTCGGGCTGGCGGACCACGAGCACGGCTCCCGGGTCACGGTGGCCGGGGTGGTCACCCACCGCCAACGTCCGGCCACGGCCGCGGGCATCACGTTCCTCAACCTGGAGGACGAGACCGGCCTGCTCAACATCGTGGTGTCCAAGGGGTGCTGGGCCCATCACCGCCGGGTGGTGCGCACCGCCCCCGCCCTGCTGGTGCGGGGCCGGCTCGAACGGGTCGACGGGGTGACCAACGTCCTGGCCGAGCGCATCGAGGCGCTCCCCATCAAGGCCGCCGTCCGCAGTCGGGACTTCCGATGACCGTCGCCCGGGGCACCCTGTGGCCCGCCGGCCTGCCTCCCACTCGACGACACCGTCGTGGTGGCCCTGTCGCCGCGCCACGCGGCGCGGCGCATCCCTCGGGACGTGCTGGTCGAGGCAGGGGCCGGCGATCCGGTGTTCCTCGACCGGCTGCCGGGCCGCAGTCGCCCCGCACCCTCCGCCGGGCCTACCGTTGCGCCCGTGCCGGACAAGCGCCAAGACTCCAAGCAGCGCCGGGCCGCCCGCAATCGGGCGAGCCGCGATGCGCTCGCCGCCCGCCGCGAGAACGTCGTCAGCTCGCGGACCGCCGCGTCATCCTCGTCCTCCTCCTCGTCGAAGTCCTCGTCCAAGTCGGGCTCGACGCGCTCAGGTGGCTCCAGGCGCTCTGCCGCGCCGCCCCCCGAGGCCGCCGCGCCGACGAGGACGTTCCTGGGGTTGCCCCTCGGCCGTCCCGGCGACATGGCGGTGTTGCTCGCGGTTCCCTTCGCCATCCTGTCCTCGGTCTTCCTGCTGTTCTCCAAGGTCCCCGTGGACGACCGCGGCGAGCCGATCCCGCCGAGCTTCGGAGGCGCCGCCCGGCTGGCGCGCGAGACCGTCACCGGCCAGCCGCTCCCGGACCACTCCCAGACGCAGCTCGCGGCCCACGGCGCGACGGTCCTGCTGTTCCTGCTCCTGCCCGTGGGCGTGACCCTGTTCGCCGCCCTGTATGCCAACCGGCGCCCGGATCGGGCCCGCTGGCTGACCTACACGATGATGGGCATGGCCCTCGTGGTGTTCTTCGCCTTCGGCTTCTTCTTCCTGCCGTCGTTGATCGCCCTCGGCGTGGGCAGCTTCCAGGCCCGCCGAGCCGACCTCCCGGCCCGGATAGCCGAGCGCGTGGTCCCCCCGGAGCGCAGCCGCCGGGGCCGCCGCGTCATCGACGCCGAGTCGCGTGAGGTCGACGAGGACGAGCCCATCGAGGACGAGGTGTCCGAGGAAGAGCTCGTCGACGACGAACCGGTCGACGGCGAGGATGACCCCCTGGCGGAGCTGGAGGCCGAGCTGGACGCCGAGGGCGACACGGAAGAGAGCGACGTCGGCGACAACGGGCGCAAGCCATCGTCGTGACCTCGCCGGCCGTCGTCCGCGTGCGGGCGTTGGTGTCCGGGCGGGTCCAGGGCGTCTGGTATCGGGAGAGCTGCCGGCGCGAGGCCGAGCGCCTCGGTGTGGGTGGCTGGGTCCGCAACCGGCCGGACGGCCGGGTCGAGATCGAGGCCGAGGGCCCGCGGCCCGCGGTCGATGCCTTGCTCACCTGGGCCGGGCACGGGCCACCGCGTGCCGTGGTCGATCGGGTGGCGGTGGACGACCGCCCGCCGGTGGGCGAGTCGCGCTTCCGGGTGGCCTGAGCTACGGGTTGGTGGCGGCGAACGAGCCGCTGAGCACGGACGTCATGTACGACGAGCGCGATTCC
Organism: Acidimicrobiales bacterium; assembly: GCA_036558145.1. Lineage (GTDB taxonomy): Bacteria > Actinomycetota > Acidimicrobiia > Acidimicrobiales > VFJN01 > ZC4RG19. The sequence continues at coordinate 4,835 of DATBGF010000713.1, read as the reverse complement.
ACCGCTTCGGCAGCCTGCTTGCCCGGCATCCCCTCGGTCACGCCCGACGGCTCGGCCAGGGCGTACAGACGGATCTCGTAGTCGTGGGTGCCCGACGGCGGGCACGGGCCTGACCACCCGGGGCGCCCGAAGTCGTTCTCGGCCTGGACCCCGGGCGGTGCCGTCGCCTCGGCCAGCCCGCCGACGCTGGGCGCCATGCCCGCCACCACCCAGTGGACGAAGCCCTCGGCCTCGGGGTCGATGTCCCGCATGACGAGCGCCAGCTCGACCGTGCCCGTGGGGACGCCGGTCCAGGCCAGAGGGGGCGACACGTCCGTCCCCCGACAGGTGTAGGTCGCCGGGATGGCGGCGCCGTCCGCGAACGCGGGGCTCGACAGCCGCAGCGGCTCGGTCGAGGTCGTGCTGCCGTCGCCCGTCACCGGTCCGTCCAACGCCACGGTGCTGCTGGTCGGGACCGCGCTGGTCGTGGTCTGGTCGGGCCGGGGCTCACGCAGTGCCCGGCCGTCGTCCCCGCACGCCGCCGCGGCCAGGCTCAGCAGCACGGCGGCGGCCGCCACGGCGACCCGCCGGCCATGCGTCGTCTCTCCCGGCATCGGGCGAGTGTTGCAGACTGTCGGCACACGATGAGCAGACTCGACGACGGCCCACCGTCACCAGGTCCTCCATGCGCTCGAACCTCGCCCCCGCCGCGCGCCTGCGCGCCCTGTTGGGACCGGACGCCGCCGGTGTCCGGCAGAGCCTTGTCGCGCTCGGGCTGAACTCCTCGACCAGCCTGGTCGCCGGAGCCTTCCTCGGAGCCATCGAGGGCACGCTGCGGACCTACCCCGGCCTGCTGGTTCTGGTGCCGGCCGCCATCGGGCTGCGGGGCAACATCTTCGGCTCGTTCGGCAACCGCCTCTCGACCTCGATCCACGCCGGTACCTTCCGCTGGTCGATGCGGCGGGAGGCCGTGCTGGGCCAGAACGTGCTGGCCTCGATGCTGCTGACGATGGGGATCTCGCTGGCCCTGGCGGTCGTGGCCAAGGCGGTGGCCGTCGGCCTCGGCATCCCGGACTCGATCGACCTGCTGTCCATGGCCGTGGTGTCGATCGTGGGTGGGGTGCTCGGCTCGATCGTGGTGCTGGGGGCGTCGCTGGCGCTCACTGCGGGGGCAGTGCGCTACGGCTGGGACCTCGACAACGTGACCGCGCCGCTGGTGTCGACGCTGGGCGACGTCCTCACCCTGCCCGCTCTCTTCCTGGCCACCTTCCTGCTCGGCATCACGATCGTCACCCAGCTCATCGGGATCGTCCTCATCGCCGCCTCGGTGGCGTTCCTGGTGGCGGGGTGGCGGTCGTCCACGGAGGGCCTGCGCCGCATCGTGCACGAGTCTGTGCCGGTGCTCCTGCTGGCCGGATGCGTGAGCGCCCTGGCGGGCGCCACCCTGGAGAAGAACCACACCCTCGACATCCTCCCCGCCTTGCTCGTCCTGGTCCCGGCTCACCTGTCCAGCTCGGGGGCGTTGGGCGGCATCCTGTCCGGCCGGCTGTCGTCCAAGCTGTTCCTCGGCCTCGTCCCGGCGGCCTCCACCCCCAACCGGGAGGCCCGCCGGGACATCAGCCTGATCTTCGTGCTGGCGGTGCCCGTCTACCTGTTCAACGGGTTGGGCGCCGATCTCGTGGCGCGGGGGCTGGGCAAGCCGACGCCGGGCGTCGGCGAGATGATGCTGGTGTCGCTGATCGCCGGCGCGATGGCCGTGGTGTTCGTGGTGGCGGTGGCCTACTACGGCACGATCGCCGCCTACCGGGCCAACCTCGATCCCGACACCTACGGGATCCCGGTGGTGAGCTCGTCGGTCGACTTCGTCGGGGCGTTCACGCTCGTCCTCGCCATCGCGTTGCTCGGATTGACATGATCCGGTGTCTCGGAGCGCGCCCTGGCGCGCCTATCGTGGTGCGAGATCCCGCCGATGGATGACAGACCCCGAAATCTCAGGGCCATGCTGGCCGAGGTCAAGGACCTCTCCGAGTTGATGGTCGACCTGGCCTACGCCGCGCTGTACTTCGGCGACTCCGCCATGGCCGAGGAGGTCGGCGCGCTCGAGGAGCGCATGGAGGACCTCGTCCACGACATGCGCTCCGTGTGCGTCATGGCGGGACGCCACCCCCGGGAGGCCGACGCCCTCGCGTCCGTGCTGCAGGTGATCTCCTGCATCGAGCGGATCGCCAACAACGCGGTGGACATCGCCCGCATCGTCACCCACCGTCTCGGCATCCCCCGGGAGCTGGTCGCGGACCTGTCCAACGCCGAGGAGGTCTCGCACCGGGTGCGGGTGCGCGACGGCTCGCACCTGGCCCGCCGGCCACTCGTCGACCTGGAGCTGCCGGTGCAGACCGGCATGCGCATAGTTGCCATCCGCCGTGACCGGGAGTGGATCACCGACGTCGAGGGCGAGGAGATCATGATCCCCGGCGACGTCCTGTTCCTGCGGGGCTCGCCGGCCGGCATCCCCCGGTTGCGGGAGCTGGCCGCCGCCCCCGAGTGGGAGCCGCCGACGCCGCCCGAGGACGGCACGCTGACCGACCTCGACCGGGCGGTGGACGTGCTGGTGGAGATGAAGAACGTGTCCGAGACGGCGGTCGGCCTGGCGTACTCGGCGCTGGTGCTGCGGGACCTGGGCCTGGCGGCCGAGGTCCGCCACCTCGAGGACCGGCTGGACGAGATGAAGGACCGCCTGGAGCTGTGGGTGCTGCGGGCGGCATCCAACGACATCGACCCGTCCCCGCTGCGGGGCCTCCTGCACCTGTCCCAGGCGGCGGAGGACCTGGGCGACTCGGCCCAGCAGATGGTGTGGCTCATCGAGAAGCACGAGGAAGTCCACCCCATCATCAAGATCGCACTAGGGGAGAGCGACGAGGTGGTGGTGCGGGTCCCGGTAGCCCCGGGCTCGCCGGCCGACGGAGCCACGCTCCATGACCTGCAACTCGACGTCGACCCCGGCTTCCACGTGCTCGCGGTACGCCGAGGCGGCCGCTACGTCTACCGTCCCCGCGGCCACGTGCAGCTGGAGGACGGCGACGAGCTCATCGCCAGCGGGCCCGACGAGGGCCACCCCCTCCTGGCCGCCCGCCTGGGCTGGCGCCTGGAGGAGGACGAAGACACGGGCCAGGAAAAGCTCGAGCCGCTGACGACTCCCGTCGGTCGCTGAACCCCCGTCACCGGTCCCACTCTGCCGACCCTGCGGTCGGCAGTCGCCGGTGCGTTGGCCGGAGCTGAGTCAGCTCTCGGGCGAGGCGGGCGGAGCCGGTGGGAGCGTCGGCTGGCCATCTCCGTCCGATGCGGTGGTGCCGTTGCCGCTGTTGAGCAGGTCGGCCACCGCCGTGAGCGATCCGGCGATGCCCGCCAGCTCGGTGGGCACGACGATCTTGGTGGCGCGGCCGTCGGCCATCGCAGTGAGCGCTTCCAGGTACTTGATCGTGAGCAGCGGCGTGTCCGGGTTGGACTCGTGGATGGCGCCGTACACCGAGTTGATGGCCTCGGCCTCGCCCTGCGCGACGGTCTGCTGGCGGTACTTCTCGGCCTCGGCCACCCGCTGGATGGCGAGCGCCTCGCCTTCGGCCCGCAGGATGCGCTGCTGCTTGTCGCCCTCGGCCCGCAGGATCACGGCCTGCTGCTCACCCTCGGCCCGGGTGATCGCCGCTTGGCGCTCGCCGTCGGCCGAGGTGACGACGGCGCGGCGGGTCCGCTCGGCCTTCATCTGCTCGTGCATGGAGTGCATGACGTCCGGCGGCGGATCGATGCGCTGGATCTCCACCCGGCCTACCCGGACGCCCCACTTGTCGGTGGCGTCGTCGAGGATCTCGCGCAGCTCCAGGTTGATCTTGTCCCGCGAGGTGAGCGCCTCGTCGAGCTGCATGTCACCGATGACGTTGCGCAGGTTCGTCTGCGCCAGCTTGGTGACCGCCATCATGAAGTTGGCGACGTTGTAGACGAGCTTCTGGGGCTCGGTCGGCTCGTAGTAGATGACTGCGTCCACGGACACGACCACGTTGTCGGACGTGATCACCTCCTGGGGAGGCACGTCGACCACCTGCTCGCGCATGTCCACGGGCCGCAGGGTCTGGATGAACGGCACGATCAGGCGCAGGCCGGGCTCGACGGTCTCCTTGTACCGGCCCAGCTGCTCGATCAGGCCCTTCTGGTAGGGGTTGACGATCTTGACGCCCTTGGCGATGAAGACGAACAGGATGATCGCCAAGACCGCCAGCAGGATCACGTAGGGCACGGGAGGCGCTCCTTCGTCGGATGGATCACGATGCCGAGGGCCCGTCGCCGGAGGCGGGCGGCTCGACGGGTTCGGCGGACGGCTCGACGGGCTCACCCTCGCCCGACCCGTTGGCCGGACTCGCACCACCCGCGCCATCGGCACTGCGCCGCCCTGCCGGCTCAGCGCCCGCGGGATCTCGGCGCGGGCCTGCCGCGGCGGGCGCGTTGGCCGGTGCGGCGGCGGTGGGTTCGGCGGGCGGATCGACGGGCTCGGCGCCCGCGGGTGTCGTGGATGGGCTTGACGTCGCGGGGGTGCCGGCCGGTACTGCGCTGGCGGTGGCCGGCCCGGATGGTGCGGCGCCCGCGGAACCCGTGGGCTGGGCTGGGCCGGTGCGGGCGAAACCCGTGGGCGCGCTGGGGTCGGTGCGGGCGGAACCGGTCAGTCGGGTGGGGCCGATGTCGGCGGAATCCGTGGGCTGGGCGGGGTCGATGCGGGCCGAATCGGTCGGCTGGGTGGGGTCGGTGTCGGCGGCACCCGTGGCTTGGGTGGGGGCGCGGTCGGCGGAACCCGTGGGCTGGGCGGGGTCGGC
>DATBGF010000712.1:0-9084 GCA_036558145.1 Acidimicrobiales bacterium | reverse complement strand
CTCCCCCACGACCCGCCATCGTGGCAGACCTCAGTCGATGGAGGTCTCCGACAGCATCCCGTGGCCGATGTGGGCCAGGCCGTCGCCCGCCACGTCGGGGAGCATGCAGAACAGCACGTACTCGCCGGTCTCGTCCGGGAGCGTGATGTCGGAAGCCCGGCCGGGGGCCAGCATGCCGATCCCCGTGCCCGCGCTGGCGGGCGGCGGGCCGGCGGCGCTCTCCATGGCGGAGGCGAAGTCGTCGGCCGACACGCCTTCGTCCAGCTTGTAGGCCACGAACTCGTGCGCCTGGTCGCCCTCGTTGACGACGTGGAGCGTCTCGCCGGCCGAGAACGGGCCCTCGTACACGAAGCCGAAGTCGACGAGCTTCACCTCCGCGTCGGCCTCGACCCCGGTCGGGGTGTCGGCGGTGACCTCGCCGTCCGAGGGGGCCACCGTGAACGGCAGCACCATGCCGTGCACCGCGTGGGGCGCCCCATCGGCGCCCGGCAGCAGGCAGATCATCATGTAGTCGCCCGCCTCCAGCACCTGGGTGGCCGAGCGGGTCTCGCCCGGGGGCGCCGCGTTGGGGCCGCCGAAGCCCTCCACCAGCGCCAGGGCCGACGTGCCGGTCGGGTCGCCGGCGGCGGCCGCCGCGAACTGGCCGAAGTCGGCGCCGGGCTTGAACCGCATGACCATGGCCTGGTGCTCCAGGGCCCCGTGGTTGACCAGGGAGATCTCGACCGGGCCGGCCACCAGGTCGGGGGTGGCGGCGAAGCTGAACTCGCCACCCTCCCCGCCGGGGACCACGGCCTCCAGTGTCTGGACCTCGGCCGCCGCGGGCTGGGCCGCCGCGGAGGAGAGGCCGCCGCCGGTGCTGCTGTCACCGGAGGCGGTGTTGTCGCCGTCATCGCCGCCACAGGCGGCTCCGAGGGCGAGCACGGCCAGCAGACCGGCGGCGATCGTGAGCTTGCGCGTCTTGTGCATCGGGGGAGTCCTTGTCACTCAGGCCGGGACCGTGAGGGCGGCGAGCATGTGGTCGAGGTCGAGCTGGCTCAGGTCCGAGATCACGGGCCGCGACGGGAGCTGGGACAGCAGGTCCAGGGACCAGGCCACCTGGTCGCCCCGCAGGGTGGGACCGTGGGCCGAGGTCACGGCCCGGAAGCCGAAGCGGGACAGGCGGGCCAGATGGGCGTCGTAGCGGCCCTGGTCGAGCCACTCGTGCCACGGGCTGATCATCTGGGCCGTCGTGAGGAAGCTGTCGGCGTAGAAGCCGGCGTCGAACTCGGACACGTCGTCCACCGGGTGGGGCACCGCGGCGCAGAAGGCGTCGGAGGCCCAGTAGACGCCGGAGACGGTGTCGTAGAGGCCCCGGGTGGTGGGGCTGTCGTAGGTCGGCGGCCGCACCGCCACCAGCTCGCGGTCGCCGGCCCAGAAGGACTCGCCGTCGTTGACCAGGCGCACCCGGTCGAGCGGCACCATGCCGTGGCCGTCGCCGGCCATGCGCTGGATGGCGAAGAACGTGGTCACGACCGTGGCCCGCGGGCAGAGGTCGAGCACCTCGAACAGGTTGCCCACGTGGTCGGAGTCGTCGTGGGAGATGTAGACCCAGCGCACGTCGAGCGGATCGACCAGCTCGAAGGTCCGCTCCAGCCAGCCCTCCCGGGTGATGGCGGGACCGCAGTCCACGATGACGGGCTCGGCGCCGGTGATGACGGCGGAGTTGATGTAGTGGGCGACGGGGCCCATGCCCTCGCCGGCCAGCTGGCGGACGACGTGGGTGTCGGGGGTGACACGCTCGGTGTCGATGAACCGGATGGGGACATCCATGGCGGTGGAACTCCTGGCTGCGTTGGTCTCGGTTGCGATGGCGGCATCCAGCCAGGCCGTCCTTGGCGCCCGCTTGCGGCTCACCGGTGCAAGCGATCGTCAAGCGCGCGGAAAGTGCCCCGGGGGATAACGGCGTCGACACCCGATCCCGCTGGAGGAGATCCCATGAGACTCGGCGTCGCCCTGGGCCAGAGCGGCTGCCTCGCCGACCCCGCGTCGGTGCGGTCGGCCGCGGCCGGCGCCGAGCAGGTCGGCTACTCGTCGCTCTGGGTCGTCGACCGGCTCTCGGACCCCTGCGCGGTGATCGACCCGATCACCGCGCTCGCCTACGCCGCGGCCGTGACCGACCGCGTGCGCCTGGGGACCAGCGTGCTGGTCGCCCCCTGGTACCAGCCGGTGCTGCTGACCCGCTCGCTCGCCTCGCTCGACCTGCTCAGCGACGGCCGGCTCACGATCGGGCTGGGCCTCGGCTCGTCCCCGGAGGAGTACAAGGCCGTCGGCGTCCCCCACGCCGAGCGGGGCCGGCGGCTGGAGGAGGCGCTCGACGTGCTCGACGCGGCCTGGGCCGCCGCCCCCGACCCTCGGTCGCGGCCCCCGGTGCTGCTGGCGGGCACGTCGGACCCGAGCCTGGACCGGGTGGCCCGGCGGGCCGACGGCTGGAACCCCCAGGGCGTGCCCGTGGCCCGCCTGGGCCCGCTGTGGACCACCGTGCGGACCCTGGCCGCGGGCCACGGGCGGGATCCCGACGGCCTGGAGCTGGTCGTGCGGGCCAACGTCACGCTCACCGACCGTCCCCTACCGGACGGCCGCCCGTCCTACCACGGCACGGTCGACCAGGTCGCCGACGACCTCGACGCCACCCGCCGGGCCGGCGCCCACGAGGTGATCCTCGGCCTCGACGGCGAGCACGGCCTCAACGAGGTCCTGGAGTACTTCGCCGTCCTGGCCGAAGCCACAGACCTCACGAGTTGACGAGGCGCTCCGCGGTGGAGTGGACCCGCCGGGCGATGGCGTGGGACCCGCCCGCGGTGGCGAACGCCTCCGCCTGGGCCAGCAGGTCCTCCACGCCGGGCTCGCCCGCGGCGTGGCGGTAGCGGGCGTCGGCCTCCAGCACCAGGGGCTCGGCGAAGCGCTCGCCGAAGGTCTGCAGCTCCTTGTAGGCGGAGGCCACCGCCTTCGCTGCCGCGTCCAGGCGGCCGGCGTCCGTGAGGCCTGCGGCCCGGGCCGCTTTGTAGACCACCACGCCCGTCCGGCCGCCCGCCTCCACGAAGCGGTCGATGGCGACCTCCAGGGCGGCGAGGCCCTCGTCGTGGCGGCCCTGCTCGATCAACGCGGCCGCCAGGTAGCCCTGCAGGCCCCGGCCCCAGAAGCTGAACGTCGACTCCGGGTCGGCCTCGATGCCCTTGCGGGCAGCCCGCTCGGCCCACTCGAAGCGCCCGGTCGTGAGCGCACCCGCCGCCGAGAACATCTGCACCAGCGACACCGCGTACCGGTCGGGCGCCAGCGCGGCCAGCTCCTCGAACGCGGTCTCGGCCTCGGCGGCGGAGTCCAGCGCCCCGGTCAGCACCTGGAGGTAGCGGCTGAAGGGGTGGGGCAGCAGCAGGACCTCCAGGTCGAGGCCCAGCGTCATGGCCGGGACCGGCACGTCCGCCCCCGCCACCACCGCCTCGTCCAGCAGCGTGCTGGCCTCGCCCACCTCACCGCGGTGCCAGCGCGAGATGCCGAGCGCCGCCAGGCCGGTGACGCGGGCCAGCGGCACGGTGGACCCGGTGCCCAGCTCGTGGAGCTGGAGGGCGACCGCGTCCGACCGGTCGAAGTCGCACATGGTGTCGTAGGCCGCCCACTCGGTCCACAGCAGACGGGCCAGCGCGTCGACCTTCTCGCCCCGGCGGGCCAGCTCCTTGGCCCGGCGCAGGTGCGGGGACTGGGCCACGCTGGCGTAGCCGTGCACCGAGCGCTGGATCGACAGCAGCCGGGAGGACGTGACCAGCTCGGCCTCCCGGTCCGACGCGGTGGAGCCCGCGGTGCGCCGGAGCTGCGCCGCCCGGGCCAGCAGGCCCTCTGCCGACTCGAACGCGAAGCGGCGCACGGCCACCTCGGCGGCGTGCTCCAGCGCCTCGGCCGCCCGCTGGCCCACGCCGAGCGGCGCCGCGGCCCACAGGTGCTCGGCCAGGATCTCGGCGGCGTCGTCCAGTCCCCCTGACCGCTCGTCCAGGGCATCGGCCACCGCCAGGTGGATCCGGGCCCGGCGCAGGGCGGACACGTCGTCGGCCACCACCTCGCGCACCAGGGCGTGGGCGAAGCGGAACGTCGTGGGCCGCTCGGGCAGCGGGGCCATGAGCCGGTGCACCACGGCGGGCTCGATGGCGTCGAGCACGCCGTCCAGGCCGTTGCCCGCCGCCGTCGTGAGCAGGTCGACGTCCACGTCCCGGCCGATGACCGCGGCCACCTGCAGGACCGGCACGGTGGTCTCGGGCAGCAGCGCGATCCGGCGCCGGACCACGTCCCGCACGCCGGAGGGGACGTCGCCGCCCGCGGCCACGGCCACCAGCGGGTCGGCCTCGTCCCGCTCGGCGGCGAGCAGCCGGGCCAGCTCGGTGGCGAAGAACGGGTTGCCCTCGGCCCGCTGCTGGATGGCGGCGGTGACGTCGGCCTCGATCGGGCGGCCGGTGGCCGAGGCCACGAGCTCGGCCGTCGCGCCCAGCGACAGGCCCCGCAGCAGGATCCGCCGGGTGGCCGGCACCCGGGAGAGCGACGCCAGGGTCTCGACCACCGCGTCGTTGCGACCGACCTCGAGCTGGCGGACCGTGCAGGCCAGCAGGACGGGCGAGTCGACCAGCTGGCCCGACAGGTAGGCGAGCAGCTCCAGGGAGGCCAGGTCGGCCCACTGGATGTCGTCGAGCACGACCACCACGGGGCGCTCGGCCGCCGCGCCCCGGATCAGCGCGGTGACGGCGTCGAAGAGCAGGTAGCGGGTGCGGTCGCTGCCGGTCCCGCTGGACCCGTTGGCGCCGCTCGACGAGGCCAGCGCCCGCAGCTCGGGCCCGATGTCGAGCCCCGCGGGCGGCTGGGCGACGAGGGCCCGCAGGGGCGGGAGCCAGGGCCAGAAGGCGGGGGCGGCGCCGCCCTCGAACGCCCGGCCCCACAGCACGGTCATCCCCCGGGCCGTCGCCTCGCTGCCCAGCTCCTCCAGCAGGCGGGTCTTGCCGATGCCGGGCTCACCCTCGACCAGCACGATGCGGGGCGCGGCCAGGGACTCGTCCAGCGCCGCCAGCACCTGGCGCACCTCGGCCTCCCGCCCCACCAGCCGGGCACCCGGCGCCAGCGGCGGCGCCGCGGCGATGACCACGGCCGCGTCGGGGACGGGCGCGGGCGCGGCCTCGGGCGTGGCCGCCGGCACCACCGGGACCTCGCCCGTGGGGTACCCACCGGCCGGGCGGGCCAGGTCCAGCGCCGGGTCCTGGTTGAGGATGGCGGTCTCCAGCTCGACCAGCGGGCGGCCGGGGTCGATGCCCAGCTGGTTGCGCAGGGTGCGGCGGGCGTCGTCCAGGATGCGCAGCGCCTCGGCCTGGCGCCCCGAGCGGTACAGCGCGAGCGCCATGTGGTGGCGCAGCTGCTCCCGCAGCGGATGGGAGGCCACCAGCTCGCCCAGCTCGCCGACCACCGCCGCGTGGCGGCCCAGGCGCAGGTCGGCGTCGATGCGGTCCTCGGTCGCCACCAACTTGCGCTCCTCCAGCTTGGCGGCGAAGCCCCAGGCGAAGTCGAGGTGGGCGAACTCCAGCAGCGCCGGTCCCCGCCACAGGGCGAGCGCGTCCTCCAGCCGGGTGCGGGCCGCCTCGTAGTCGCCCGCCAGCAGCAGTCCCTGGCCCTGGTCGGCCAGCGCCTCGAAGCGATTCGTGTCGAGCGCCTTGGCTCCGACGACGAGCTTGTAGCCGGGCGGGTCCCAGGCGAGGACCTTGGCGGCCTCGCCGCGAGCACCCCCGGGGACCAGCACCCGGCGTAGGCGGGACACGTAGCTCTGCAACGTGCCCGCGGCGGAGTCGGGCGGATCGTGGCCCCACAGCGCCTCGATGATCGACTCGGCCGGCACCACCCGGCCGCCCGCCACGAGCAGCATGGCGAGCACGGTGCGCGGCTGGGTTCCGCCCACGTCGATGGGCGCACCGTCCCTGGACACCTCGAGGTTGCCCAGCAGCCTGAACTCCACGCGCACTTACCTCCGCCTGCCCCGCCAGCTGCGTAACGAACATTCTCCCACGTCACGCCCCCGAACCACGGATCCGTTCCAACCCTGACTACGCGCCGTGACGGTGTGGAAGCATCGCGGCATGGCGACCACCGCTCCCCCGGCCCCCTCCGCCACCGACGAAGAGCTCAGCCTCGTCCATGCGTGGTGGCGCGCGGCCAACTACCTGTCCGTCGGCCAGATCTACCTCCTCGACAACCCGCTCCTGCGTGAGCCGCTCACGCTGGACCACGTCAAGCCCCGCCTGCTCGGGCACTGGGGCACGACCCCGGGCCTCAACCTGATCTACGCCCACATGAACCGGGTCATCCGGGCCCGCGATCTCGACGCGATCTACGTGTGCGGGCCCGGCCACGGCGGTCCCGGCATGGTGGCCAACACCTACATGGAGGGCTCGTACACCGAGATCTACCCGCGGATCGGCCAGGACGAGGAAGGCATGCGCCGGCTGTTCCGCCAGTTCTCCTTCCCGGGTGGGATCCCTAGCCACGCGGCCCCGGAGACGCCGGGGTCGATCAACGAGGGCGGCGAGCTGGGCTACGCGCTGGTCCACGCCTACGGCGCCGCCTTCGACAACCCCGACCTGGTGGTGGCGTGCGTCGTGGGCGACGGTGAGGCCGAGACCGGCTCGCTGGCCGCGTCCTGGCACTCCAACAAGTTCCTCAGCCCCGTGACCGACGGGGCGGTGCTGCCGATCCTGCACCTCAACGGCTTCAAGATCGCCAACCCCACCGTGCTCGACCGCATCAGCCGGGACGAGCTGGTCAGCCTGTTCGAGGGCTACGGCCACACCGTGCACGTCGTGGAGGGCGACGACCCCGAGCTGGTCCACCGGGCCATGGCCGACACGCTCGACGCGGCGCTGGACGAGATCGCGGCCGCCCAGCGGGCGTGGCGGGAGGAAGGCGACACCACCCGGCCCCGCTGGCCGATGATCGTGCTGCGCACGCCCAAGGGCTGGACCGGCCCGCGGGAGGTGGACGGGGTGCAGGTGGAGGGCACGTACCACTCCCATCAGGTGCCCCTGGCCGGGCTGGCCGAGAACGCCGACCACCTGCGGCTGCTGGAGGAGTGGCTGCGCTCCTACCGGCCCGAGGAGCTGTTCGACGCCACCGGGCGCCTCCAGGCCGAGATCGCGGCCCTGTCCCCCGACGGCGACCGGCGCATGGGCGCCAACCCCCACGCCAACGGCGGCCTGCTCACCCGCCCGCTCGACCTGCCCGACTTCCGGGACTACGCGGTGGCGGTGGACCGCCCGGGCGGGTCCAGCTCCGAGCCCACCCGGGTCATGGGCGGCTGGCTGCGGGACGTGGTGGCGCGGAACATGGAGACGTTCCGGGTCATGGGGCCCGACGAGACCGTCTCCAACCGCCTGGGCGCGGTGCTGGAGGCGACCGATCGGGTGTGGCTGGGCGAGATCCGGCCGGAGGACGACGGCCTCGCCACGTCCGGGCGGGTGATGGAGATCCTGTCGGAGAACCTGTGCCAGGGCTGGCTGGAGGGCTACAACCTGACCGGCCGCCACGGGCTGTTCAACTGCTACGAGGCGTTCGTCCACATCGTGGACGCGATGTTCAACCAGCACGCCAAGTGGCTCCAGATCACCCGCGAGCTGCCCTGGCGGGCGCCGGTCCCGTCCCTCAACTACCTGCTGTCGAGCCACGTGTGGCGCCAGGACCACAACGGCTTCTCCCACCAGGACCCCGGCTTCCTCGACGTGGTGGTGAACAAGAAGGCCGAGGTGGTGCGGGTCTACCTGCCGCCGGACGCCAACACGCTGCTCTCGGTCACGGACCACTGCCTGCGCAGCCGGGACTACGTCAACGTGACCGTGGCGGGCAAGAACCCCCTGCCCAACTGGCTGAGCATGGACGACGCCATCGAGCACTGCCGCGCCGGCGCCTCGGAGTGGCGCTGGGCGTCGTCGCCGCGGCTGTCCGAGGCCCACGGTGCCCAGCCGGACGTGGTGCTGGCGTGCTGTGGCGACGTCCCCACGTTGGAGACGCTGGCCGCCACCGACCTGCTCCGCCAGCGCCTGCCCGACCTGAACGTGCGCGTGGTCAACGTGGTCGACCTCATGCGGCTGGAGCCCTCGTCCGAGCACCCGCACGGCATGACCGACGCCGACTTCGACGCGCTGTTCACCACCGACCGGCCGGTGGTGTTCGCCTTCCACGGCTACCCGTCGCTGATCCACCAGCTGACCTACCGGCGGCACAACCACGCCAACATCCACGTGCGGGGCTACAAGGAGGAGGGCACGACCACGACGCCGTTCGACATGGTCATGCTCAACGACCTCGACCGGTTCCACCTGGTGATGGACGTGGTCGACCGGGTGCCGCACCTGGGCGTGGCCGTGGCCGAGGTGCGCAACGAGATGGAGGCCATGCGGCGCGCGGCCAGGGACCACACCCGGGCGGCGGGCGAGGACCTGCCCGCGGTGCGGGACTGGACCTGGCCCTACTGACCGGCGGCGGGCGGCGTGCGGGTCCTGGTGGTCAACGCGGGGTCGTCCACCCTCAAGCTGCGGGTGGTCGACGACGGCGACGAGATCGTCGCCCGGGCCGACCTGCCCGCCGTCGAGCAGATCCCGCCCGGGGACCTGGCCCGCGAGCTCGACGGCCTGGCGCCCTACGACGCGATGGGCCACCGCGTGGTGCACGGTGGCCACGAGTTCCAGCAGCCGGTCCTGGTCGAGGGGGACGTCCGGGACCGGATCGCGGCCCTGACCCCGCTGGCGCCGCTCCACCAGCCCCGCTCGCTGGCCGCGCTGGACGCGGTGAGCCGGGCGGTGCCCGGCCTGCCCGCGGTCGCCTGCTTCGACACCGCGTTCCACGCCACCCTGCCGCCGGAGGCCGCGGTGTACGCCGTGCCCCGGGAGTGGCGCGAGGACCTGGGCGTGCGGCGCTACGGCTTCCACGGGCTGTCCCACGCCTACGCCTCCCGCCGGGCGGTGGCCATGGGTGCGGACCCGCGCCACGTCGTGGTGTGCCACCTGGGCGCGGGCGCGTCGCTGTGCGCGGTGC
>DATBGF010000711.1:0-5429 GCA_036558145.1 Acidimicrobiales bacterium | reverse complement strand
CGTGGGCCTGGAACCAGGCGCTCATGGAGCTGGGCGCCACCGTGTGCCTGCGCCGGGCCCCGGACTGCGGCGCCTGCCCGGTCCGGCCCACCTGCGCCTGGGCCGCGGCCGGCCTGTCCCCGCCCGACCCCGCCGACGGCTCGGCCGGGGTCGGGACCGGCCAGCCCCGCTTCGAGGGCTCCGACCGCCAGGGTCGGGGCCGGCTGCTGGAAGCGCTGTGCCGGGCACCGGTCCCCGTGGCCGGCGTGGCCGCGGCCATGGGCTGGCCGGACGATCCCGCCCGGGCCGACCGGGTGGCCGCCGGCATGGTGGCGGACGGCCTGGCGCGGCGGGACGGACATGTCCTGCGCCTGCCCTGACAGGCGATGTCCTGCGCCTGCCGTAGTCTGCGGCCGTGCCCCGCGTGCGCGAGCTGGTCGCCCGCCTCCGGCGCCGCCCGCCTGCGGCGCGGCCGTCCGGTCCCGAGATCGTCTACGCCCCCGAGCGTGACGGCGATCCCGACCCGGGCGAGGTGGTGTGGGCCTGGGTGCCCTACGAGGACGACCCGAACCAGGGCAAGGACCGGCCGGTGCTGGTGATCGGCTACGAGGGCCCGGAGCTGCTGGCCGTGCCCCTGTCGAGCAAGGACCACGCGGCCAAGCGCGACGCGGCCGAGTGGGTCGAGGTGGGCCGGGGCGGCTGGGACGGCGAGGGCCGGATCAGCTTCGCCCACGCCGAGCGGGTGCTGCGCTACCGGCCGGCCGAGGTGCGGCGCGAAGGGGCGGCGCTGCGCCGGGACCGGTTCGACGCGGTGGTGGCGCAGGTGCGCCGGTTCAACCGCTGGATCCCGTGAGGAACCCCAGGACCAGCTCGTTCACCACGTCGGGGCGCTCCAGGTGCAGGAAGTGGCCGGTGCCGTCCACGACCTCGACCCGCGACCCCGGGGTGGTGAGGGCGGCGGCGGCCGGGCCCGCCAGGTCGGCGCCCATGCAGCCGTCGTCCCGGCCGTGCAGGTACAGGGTCGGGACCGGGACCGGACCGTTCACGGCCGCGTCGATGGCCTGCACCTCGGGCCGGTCGTCGAGGCCGACGCCGCCCAGCGTGGCGCGGTAGTAGCCGATGGCCGCCGCCAGGTTGGCCGGATCGCGCAGCGCGTCCTTGACCAGGCGCAGGTCCTCGGCTGCGTCGTAGCCCGGCGACCAGTCGGCCCACAGCCGGTCGATGAAGTCCAGGTCGCCCAGCGGCACGGCCATCTCGGCCAGCGGGTGCTGGAAGAAGAACATGTACCAGGACCGCCGCAGCTGGTCGTAGGAGAAGAAGGCCGACGCCAGCCCGGAGGGCGGCGGCACGGCCATCGTCACCAGCCTGCGCCACGGGGTGCCGGCGTGGACCGCGGCGTAACCGGCCAGCGCACCCCAGTCGTGGCCGATCAGAACCGCGTCGTCACCGGCACCGAATGCCTCGTGCAGCGCGCAGGCATCGAGGCCCAGGACCGCTGACTGATAGTGACCATCGGTGGGTACCGTCGTGGGCGCATAACCCCGCATCCAGGGCGCCACCGCCCGGTAACCCGCCGCCGCCAGGGAGGGGAGAAGATGCCGCCAGGTCCATGCCGAGTCCGGAAAGCCGTGCAGGCACAAGGCCAGCGGCTTCGCGTGGTCGGCGAGGTCCCCGGCGGAGAGGTGGCCGAAGGTGAGACCGGCGGCCTCCACCGACCCCTGGGTGATCGTCGCGTCCGTGCTCCCCGTCATGCCCGGCAAGCTAACCGCGCTACCCGACCCGGGCCCCTGCCGGTGATTGTGGTCACACCCAGCGCTTGGCGGCGCGGCCTTTGGGTAACGTCGCCCGAGCGCTCGTGGCGCGATCAGGGGAACTCTTGCTGAACGTCTCCTTCTTCGGTGTGCGGGGCTCGACCCCTTGTCCGTGCGACGAGAACCGTCGTTATGGCGGCAACACGTCCTGCGTGCAGCTCGACGCGCCCGGCCACGACCCGATCGTGCTCGACCTCGGCACCGGGTTGCGCCAGCTGGGCCAGACGCTGCCGACGGACGGGTCGTTCCAGGGCTCGGCCCTGGTCACCCACATGCACTGGGACCACGTGCAGGGCCTGCCGTTCTTCGCGCCCATCCTCGCCCCCGGCGCCCGCCTCGACATCTACGGCCCGCCCCAGGAGGCGGGCTCGCTGGCCGAGGCGTTCCACCAGTTCGTGCGGCCGCCGTTCTTCCCGGTCACGGTGGAGGAGCTGTACGGGCAGATCGCCTTCCACGACGTGACCGACTGCGATGTCGAGATCGACGGCGCCAAGGTCCGGGTGCGGCCCGTGCCCCACGTGGGCGCCAACAACGGCTACCGGGTGGAGATGGGCGGCGCCATCGTCGCCTACGTCGCCGACCACCAGATGCCCCACGACGGCAGCCACGAGGTGAGCGACGCCGTGCTGGAGCTGTGCGACGGCGCCGACCTGGTCATCCACGACGCGCAGTACAACGCCGACGAGTTCGCCCAGAAGTACTACTGGGGCCACTGCACGGTCGACTACGCGGTGTTCGTGGCCAACGAGGCCGGGGCCAAGCGCCTGGCCCTGTTCCACCACGACCCGGCCCACGACGACGCTGCGGTCGACGGCCTGCTGGACCACGCCCGGCGCCGGGCGGAGGGCACCGGGCTGTCCGAGGTGATGGCCGCCTACGAGGGCCTCACCGTCAGCTTCGGGGGCTGAGCGATCATCCCCATTGGTTCGGCACCGGTTCGGCATCGCTAGGGTGCCCCCCGTGAGCGACCCGCCGGCCACGTCCACCCCGCCCACCGCCGACGAAGCCCGCTTCCGCCAGGTGCTGGGCCACTTCCCGACCGGTGTCACGGTCATCACCGCGGCGTCGCAGGGTGGTCCGGTGGGCCTGTGCGTCGGCTCGTTCGCCTCGGTGTCGCTGGAGCCGCCGCTGGTCATGTTCTGCGCGGGCAAGTCCTCGTCCAGCTATCCCCACATCGAGGCGGCCGGCCACTTCTGCGTGAACATCCTGTCCGAGGACCAGGAGGACATCGCCCGGGTGTTCGCCTCCAAGGGCGACGACAAGTTCGCCGGCATCGGCTGGCGCCCGTCCGTCGCCACCCGGGCGCCGGTGCTCCACGACGTGCTGGCCTGGATCGAGTGCGGCATCGAGGCCGTCCACGAAGCCGGCGACCACTGGATCGTGGTGGGGCGGGTGCTCGACCTCGAGATCGGCCACGAGGGCGGGCCGCTGGTGTTCTTCCGCGGCGGCTTCGGGCGCTACGGGACCTGACGCGGTGCCGGTCTACGCCCTGGGTGAGCTGGTCCCCTCCATCGACCCGAGCGCCTACGTCCACCCCGAGGCCGTCGTGATCGGCGACGTGCGCCTCGGCCCCGAGGCGTCCGTGTGGCCGGGAGCGGTGCTGCGGGGCGACGGGGCGCCGATCACCATCGGGGCGCGCACGTCGGTGCAGGACGGATCGGTGCTGCACGTCACGCCGGTGCTGCCCACCACCGTGGGCGATGACTGCGTGATCGGCCACCTCGTCCACCTGGAGGGCTGCACGATCGAGGACCGGTCCCTGGTCGGGTCGGGGGCGGTGGTGCTGCACGACGTCGTGGTCCGCTCCGGGGGACTGGTGGGCGCGGGGGCGGTCGTCTCGGGCGGGACCGAGGTGCCGTCGCGGGCCATGGCGCTGGGCGTGCCGGCCCGGATCCGGCCCGACTCGGTCGACCCGGCGATGATCCGCCGGGCGGTCCTCAGCTACGTCGAGCGCGGCCGCCACTACCGCCAGCAGCTGCGCCGCGTGGACTGAGCCGCGATGGCGCTGCGGCGGGTGTGCGTGTTCTGCGGGTCGAGCCTGGGGGCCCGGCCCGCCTACGCCGACGCGGCGGCCGCGCTGGGCGCCGAGCTGGCCGCCCGGGATGTGGGCCTCGTCTACGGCGGCGCCCACGTCGGGCTGATGGGCCTGGTGGCCGACACGTGCCGGGCCGCCGGGGGCGAGGTCGTCGGCGTGATCCCGCGGGCGCTGGTCGACGCCGAGGTCGCGCACACCGACCTGGACGACCTGCGGATCGTCGAGAGCATGCACGAGCGCAAGGCGCTCATGGCCGAGCTCTCGGACGGGTTCGTGGCCCTGCCCGGTGGCTTCGGCACGCTGGAGGAGTTCTGCGAGGTGCTGACCTGGAGCCAGCTCGGGATGCACGATCCGCCCAAGCCGTGCGGCCTGCTCGACGTGGCCGGCTTCTTCGCCCCGCTGCTCGCCCTGTTCGACGCGGGGGTGATCGAGGGCTTCGTGCGGCCCGAGCACCGCGGGCTGGTGCTGGCGTCGACCAGTCCGGCGGCGCTGCTGGACTCGCTCGACGCATGGGTGCCCCCGCCGCCCACCCGCAAGTGGGTCTGAGGCTGCGGCAGCGCTACCCGGCGCCCGAGGCGCCCGAGGCCAGGTAGTCGAAGCCCGGCAGGTTGCGGGCGACCGTGAAGGCGACGACGACCACGGCGGCGGCGATGGTCGCCCAGCGGGGGATGCGGATCCGGGGCGCGGGGCGGCCGATCAGCGGCATCAGGTACATCCCGACCGCCACGGCCGCGACGATCAGGTACGCGGGCAGCAACAGGTTGTGGTCGAGCGCCCCGGCCACGTCGCCGTGGATCAGGTCGTGGGTGCCCCGGAGCCCGCCGCAGAACGGGCAGTCGACGCCGAACAGCAGGCGGCTCGGGCACCGTGGGTACAGCCCTCCCCGGGAGGGGTCGACCAGGGCCACGTAGGCGACGAGGGCGCCGCCCACGACCAGTCCCGTCCAGCGGGACCGGGCGGTCTCGACGTGCTGCATCCGGCGTCCAAGCTAGCTTCGGCCGGATGGACGTGGGACGTGTGGGGATCTGGACAGGCTCGCTCGACATCCAGCCGGCCGCCGCGGCCCGGGAGGCCGCAGCCGAGGTCGAGGCGCTGGGCTACGGGGCGCTGTGGATCCCCGAGGCGGTGGGCCGGGAGGTGACCACCCACGCCGCGGTCCTGCTGTCCGCGACGTCGCGCCTGGTGGTGGCGACCGGGGTCGCCAACGTCTTCCTGCGCCAGCCGACCGCCGCGGCGGCCGCCCAGCGGCTGCTGGCCGACGACTCGGGCGGGCGCTTCCTGCTCGGCCTGGGCATCAGCCACGCGCCGATGGTCGAGGGCATGCTGGGCCAGACGTGGGACAAGCCGGTGACCCGCATGACGGCCTACCTGGACGCGATGGACCACGCCTTCACCATCTCGCCCGCTCCGGCCGAGGAGCCGCCCCGGGTCCTCGCCGCCCTCGGGCCCCGCATGCTGGCCCTGGCCGCCGCCCGCACCTGGGGCGCCCACACGTACTTCGTCCCGGTCACCCACACGCCCGTGGCCCGCGCCGCTCTGGGCGAGGGGCCGAAGCTGCTGGTCGAGCAGGCCGCGGTCCTCTCGACCTCGGCTGAGGCCGCCCG
>DATBGF010000710.1:0-3101 GCA_036558145.1 Acidimicrobiales bacterium | reverse complement strand
CCACGCCCTGGTGGGGGTGGTGCTGGTGCTGGGGCTGACCACGCTCAGCCGCATCTTCGGGACGGTGTGGTTCTACCTGAGCCTGTGGGCGTGGGCGGTCACCGCCCTGCTGCTGGTGGCCACCATCTGGAGCCTGGTCCTGGCCCTGCCGCGGGGCGACAGCGGCACGGCCCGCCGGCTCGCCATCGGTGTGACCGCGGCCCTGGTGGCGGTGCTGTCGATCTGGACCGTGCGCTTCAGCGCCGACGGGGCCGACGCCGAGGTCGCCCGCCAGCCCCTCACCAACCTGGTGGGCCGGGTGGCCGATCCGGTCGACGACGCCCTGGCCTCCGGCGACATCCCCGGGACCGGGCCCGACGCCCGCTACCTCGTGACCTGGGGCGATCCGGCCGACCTGGGGGCGGCGGGCTGGAGCCTGCTCGACGAGCTGGAGCGGCGGGGCTACGACGTGGGCGTCACCCAGTTCTACGCGCTGGGCGCGGTGCGGTACCGCTACCTGCCGAGCGACCGGGCCGACGCCGAGGTGCACGTGTCGGCCGGCTCCGACATCGCGTTGTGGGAGGACCGCCCCGGCTTCACCCAGGTGGCCTACGCGGATCCCCGCGACGCCGCCGCGCGCGCCGAGTCCGACCGCCTCCGGGCCCGGGTGATCGCCGACCTGCAGGCCGCGGGCCAGGACGACCTCGTGCCCCAGGTCGACACGAGCCCGTTCGGGCTGTTCTTCAACGACCAGATCGCCGAGGCCACCCACAAGCGGCTGGCGGCGATGCTGGACCTGGGCCTGCCGATGGCCGTGTTCGTCGGGCCGCCGACCACCGACACTTGACGGGGCGATAACCCAGGTCAGCCGGTTCGGAGGGGATCGGCTAACCTGTCCTGACCCTCGATTGGGGGCTCGGGCAATGGCGCCCGCTTCGCTCAGTGACGACGCGGATGCAGCCCCCCTTGAAGTCCTAGCCCGACCGGGGATCGGCAGCACGACGGTCACCACCCCAGACCGTGTATTGCCTCTCCCCCGGATCGCCGGTTTCGCGACCGGCCACCGCACCAGTCAGGAGGAGTGCGCCGTGCTGCCCCCTACGACCCGCGAGCTCGACGCCTGTGGCATCGGTTTCGTCGCCGACGCCCAGGGTCGCTCGTCCCGAGCCATCGTCGCCGCCGCCCTCGGCGGCCTGGCGTGCGTGAAGCACCGCGGCGCCGTGGCCGCCGATGCCCGCACCGCCGACGGCTCCGGACTGCTGGCGCCGATCCCGCCCGAGCTCTTCGGCGCGGGCCACGGGGTGGCGGTGCTGTTCGTGCGGGGGGACGATCCCAGGCCCGCCGTGGAGGCGGCCCTGGCGGAGGAGGGCCTGGCCCTCGTCGAGTGGCGCGAGCCGCCCCTCGACCCGTCGGCCCTCGGCGACATGGCCCGGGCGACCGCCCCGCGCATCGTGCACGCGGTGTTCTCGGGTGCGGGCCCCGACTCGGAGGGTGAGCGCCGGGCGCTGCGGCTGCGCCGCCGCATCGAGCGGGGCACGACCGGCACCTACGTGGCCTCCTGCTCGTTCCGGACGATCCTCTACAAGGGCCTGGCCCCGGCCGACCACCTGGCCGACTTCTACCTCGACCTCCACGAGGACCGCTTCGCCGGCTCGTTCGCCATCTTCCACCAGCGCTTCTCCACCAACACGCTGCCCACCTGGGAGCGGGCCCAGCCGTTCCGCACGCTCTGCCACAACGGTGAGATCAACGCCCTGTGGGGCAACGAGAACCGCATGCGGGGCCGGGCCGAGCTCGGCACCGAGGCGGTCGGCCTCGGCCCCGAGGACCTGTTCTTCCCGGTCCTCGACGCCGACGACTCCGACTCGGGCAAGCTCGACTCCGCCGTCGAGCTGCTGATGCGTGGCGGCCGCGACCCGCGCCACGTCATGGCCATGGTGGTCCCCGAGGCGTGGGAGAACGTGCGCGACCTCGACCCCGAGGTGCGGGGCTTCTACCGCTACCACTCGGCGCTCATGGAGCCGTGGGACGGCCCCGCCGGCGTCGTCTTCACCGACGGCATCGGCGTGGGCGCCCGGCTCGACCGCAACGGCCTGCGCCCGCTGCGCTACCAGGTGTGCGAGGACGGCCTGGTGGCCGTGTGCTCCGAGGTCGGCGCCATCGACGTGCGGGGCCACGGCGGCGTGGTCCGGGGCCGGCTCGGTCCCGGCCAGATGCTGTTCGTCGACCCCACCCGCGGCTTCCTCGACGACCAGGCCTGCAAGGAGCGCATCGCCGCGGGGGCGCCCTACTCCCGCTGGGCGTCCGACGGCTTCTACCGGCTGCACCCGGGCGAGGCCGCCCTGGAGGTGCCCGACGACCTGGGTGCCCAGCAGGCGATGCACGGCCTCACCAAGGAGGACGTGGCCATGGTGCTCAAGCCCATGGCCACCGACGCCCACGAGCCCACCTTCTCCATGGGCGACGACTCCCCCCTGCCCAACCTGGCGCCCCGCGCCCGGCCGCCGGCCCACTACCTGCGCCAGCGCTTCGCCCAGGTCACCAACCCGCCCATCGACCCCCTGCGCGAGCGGCTGGTCATGAGCCTGCGCACGGTGCTGGGGCCGCGGGCGCCGATCCTCACCGAGCCGGCCGAGGCGGCCGAGCTGCTGACGCTGCCGTCGTTCTTCCTCTACCCCGCCGGGGTCGACAACCTCTCCCTCACCGACAAGGCCCCGTGGCCGGTCATCCCGCTCGACGCCACCTACCCGGCCACGGACGGCGCCGAGGGCCTGCGGGCCGCGGTCGAGCGGCTCACGGCCGAGGCGCTGGCCGCGGTCGAGGGCGGGACGGGCACGCTCATCCTGGAGACCGGGGACGCCGGTCCCGAGCGGGCGCCGATCCCCTCGCTGCTGGCCTGCGGTGCGGTCCACCAGGCGCTCTCGCGCCAGCGGCTGCGGTCGCGCGCCGCGCTGGTCGTGGTGGCCGACGACGTGTTCGACGTGCACGGCTTCGCCACCCTGCTCGGCTACGGCGCCGATGCCATCTGCCCCCGCCTGGCGCTGGCCACGGTCGCCTCCGAGGCCGACCGGGTCGACGACGGCGACCTCACGAGCCCCGAGGCGCAGAGCCGCTTCCAGGCC
>DATBGF010000709.1:0-1612 GCA_036558145.1 Acidimicrobiales bacterium | reverse complement strand
CGCCGGGCCGCGGGCCGCTTCGTGAACGAGTCGACCAAGCGCCGGCCCATGATCGTGCCCGTGGTCATGGAGGCCTAGGCCGGGCCTGTGCCGGAGCTGCCCGAGGTCGAGACCATCCGCCGCCAGCTGGAGCCGCTGGTGGTGGGGCGCCGCTTCGGCGAGGCGTGGGCGTTCGCCCACCCCAAGTTCACGCCCGCGATGGACGCCCAGGGCGCGGCGGTCGAGTCCGTCGGCCGGCGGGGCAAGTACCTGCTGCTGGGCCTGGACGACGACCGCGAGCTGGTCGTGCACCTGGGCATGACCGGCTCGCTGCGGGTGCGGCCCGCGGGCGACACCGGCGACGCCTACGTGCGGGCGTGGTGGGCGCTCGACGGCCCGGCGGGGGAGGCGCTGGAGTACCGCGACGTGCGCCGCTTCGGCCGCCTGGCCGTGGCCAGCGGGGGCGTCTACGCGGGCACCCTGGCCGTGCAGGGGCCCGACGCCCTCGACGCCGCGCTCGACGCCGACACGTTCTGGCGGTCCCTCAAGGCCAGCCGGCGGGCCGTCAAGACCCAGCTGCTCAGCCAGCGGCCGATCGCGGGCGTCGGCAACATCTACGCCGACGAGGCGCTGTGGCGGGCCCGGATCCACCCGGCCCGCCGCACCGTGACCCGGGCCCAGGCCGCCGCGCTGCTGGACGCGCTGCGCGACGTGCTGTCGTCCAGCCTCCGCTACGGCGGCACGACCCTGTCCGATTACCGCACGGTGAACGGCGAGCCCGGCCGCAACCAGCAGCGGCTCGACGTGTACGGCCAGGCCGGCCTGCCGTGCCCCCGCTGTGGGACCGAGCTGCGCTCCCGCACCCTGGACGGCCGCACCGCCACCTGGTGCCCCACCTGCCAGCGGCGCTAGCCGCGGCGGTGGATCTTCTGGGCGCCGGCCTGGTCGCGGGCCAGCACGATCATCTGGTCGACGTTGACGTGGCTGGGACGTGACGCCACCCAGCGGACGCACTCGGCCACGTCCTCGGCCCGCAGCGGGGTCACGCCCTCGTACACCTTGGCGGCCCGCTCGGCGTCGCCGCCGAAGCGCACGACGCTGAACTCGGTCTCCACCATGCCGGGGTCGATCTCGCTCACCCGCACCGGCCGGCCCAGCAGCTCCTGGCGGAGCACCCCGCTGACCGCCCGCACCGCGAACTTGGCCGCGTTGTAGCCCGCGCCGTTGGGGTAGGGCTCGTGGCCCGCGATCGACCCGATCATGACGACGTGACCGTCGCCGCTGGCCTCCAGCGCCGGGAGCAGGCCCCGGATCATGCGCATCGTGCCGAGCACGTTGGTGTCGTACATGGCCTGCCACTGCTCGTCGTCCGCCTCGGCGACCGTGGACCAGCCGAGGGCCCCGCCGGCGTTGTTCACCAGGAGCCGGCAGGCGGGGACGGTGGCCACGAAGGCGTCGACCGACGCCGGGTCGGTGACGTCGAGCACCCGGCCCCGGCCCCCGATCTCGGCCGCCAGCGCCTCGATGCGATCGGCCCGGCGGGCGCCCACGACCACCTCCCAGCCGTCGCCGGCCAGGGCCCGGGCCGTGGCCGCGCCGATGCCGGAGCTGGCCCCGGTGACCACCGCGACCG
>DATBGF010000708.1:0-9641 GCA_036558145.1 Acidimicrobiales bacterium | reverse complement strand
CGCCTCGGTGTCGGCCACGTACGCCTCGGCCTCGTCGCCCAGGTCGAGCAGGGCGCCATAGGCCCGGATGGTCGAGCGCCAGTCCTGGAACGAGGCCGTCCCCCCGTAGCGGACCTCGGGATCGTCACTGCCCTCGCTGGTGGCGACGGCCGCCAGCGGGGCGATCTCCCGCAGCTCGTCCAGCACCGGCGAGCCGTCGATCTGGTCGAACGGCAGCAGGATCAGGTCGGGCCGGGCCGCGGCGATGGCCTCGACGTTGGGCTCGTAGGTCGAGCCCACGTCCACGATCCCGTCCTGGCCCAGCACGCCGGCCAGGTAGTGGTCGGCAGGGAAGAAGTCCCGGTCGAACACCCCGACGATGCGATCGGTGTCGTAGCCCAGGGCGGACAGGTAGTCGACGGTCATGAGGTCGCCGACGATCCGCTGCGGCTCGGCGGGGATCTCGACCTCGCCATAGGCCGTCTCGACCGTCCGGGTGGCGTCCTCGGCCGGGGCGGCGGGCTCCTCGTCGCCCCCGCCACAGGCGGCGGGCACGGCGAGGACGGCGGCGGCGAGAGCGATGGTGAGCTTGCGCACGCCGGGAGTTAAGCATCCCTAACTCATCTTGCCAAGCCTTCCTTTAGGACCTCCCGGCCGCCAGGGCCTCGGCCGACGAGTCGAAGGCGGTCACGTAGCCGACGCCCAGCTCCTGGAGCCGGGCGAGGTGCTCGGCCAGGCCGGACGGGGTGCCGAGCATCACGAACGGGCTGTCCAGGAGCATGTCGGGATCGAGCCGGCCCTCGCCGAAGGCCTCGGCCCGCGCCCGGCGGTCCTCGGTCACCTCGACCAGCTGGACCAGCACCGACAGCTCCAGCGAGTCGAAGCGGTCCCCCGCGTGGCGGCGGACGTGGTCGATGCGGTCGGCCAGGCCGGTCCACGTGAAGTGGCTCAGGTCGGTGTGGGTGCGGCCGGTGCCGGACGTGAAGCCGGTCAGGCCCACGATGTCGGCCTCCGTCGCGGCCAGGGCGAGGACCCGGTCGCCGTTGCCGCCCACCATGAACGGGATCCGCTCCCGCTGCTCCAGCAGCTGCCGCACCCGGGGGACGGCCTCGGCCAGACGGTCGATCCGGGCCCCGGGAGGGTCGTAGGGGATGCCCGCCATCTCGAACTCCTCCTGGGCGTGGCCGGCACCGAAGCCCAGCTCCAGCCGCCCGCCGGTGAGGACGTCGACGGCCTCGACCTCGCGGGCCAGCAGGACCGGGTTCCAGAACTCGTTGTTGAGCACCTGGACGCCGAACCGCAGCCGGTCGGACACGTAGGCGGCGGCGACGAGCGGCGACAGCGGCGGCCACAGCCCGAGGTGGTCGGGGATGAGCAGCACGTCGTGGCCGAGGCCGTCCACCCGGCGGACCTCGTCGTCCCACTCGGCCCGGGTGCCGGGGGTGGCGCGGGTGACGATGCCGGTGCGAAGGGTCATGGTTCCTCGCGGGAGAGAAGGGCCTTGAGCAGGTCGTCGGACTGGTGGCTGGGCAGGATGCTGCCCCCGTCCACGATGATGTCCTGCCCGGTGACGTAGGCGGCGTCGGGCCCGCACAGGAAAGCGACCACGCCCGCCACGTCGTCCACCGTGCCGATCCGGCCCAGGGGGATGCGGCCCTCGACCCGGGCCCGCAGCTTCTCGTCCTCGACCACCGCCCGGGTCAGGCGGGTGGCGATGTAGCCCGGCGAGACCGCGTTGACCCGCACCTCCGGCGCGTACTCCACGGCGGCGGTCTTGGTCAGGGCGACCAGGCCCGCCTTGGCGGCGGCGTACGGGCCCTCGCCCCGGGTGGGCCGGGAGGCGGTGGTGCCGGCGATGCTGACGATGCTGCCCGCGCCCGAGGTCCGCAGGTGGGGCAGGGCGGCCCGCATGGCGTGCCACGCGCCGGTCAGGTTCACCCCGACCAGCCGGGCCCACTCGTCGTCGCCGTAGCGGTGGAGCGCCTTGGCCGTCCCGACGCCCGCGTTGTTCACCAGGATGGCCAGCCCGCCGAAGCGGTCGGCCGCCTCGGCGATGGCCGCCGAGACCGCGGCGGCGTCGGCCACGTCCGCCTGCCAGCCCGCATGGGGCGACCCGGGGTCGAGGTCGAGGTCGAGCACCCCGACCCGGGCGCCTTCGGCCGCCAGCCGGTCGGCCACCGCCCGGCCGATCCCCCGGGTGCCGCCGGTGACGACGGCGCCCCGCCCGGCCAGCGGGCCGGCCATCAGAACCCCTGGAACCACTGGCCGGCGTTGACCCCCAGGGCCTGGCCGGTGATGGGCTTGGACATGTCGGAGGCGAAGAACACGACCGCCTCGGCGATCTCGGCCGACGGGGGCAGGTAACCGAGCGCGGTGTCGGCGGCCTCCTCCTGATAGCGCTCCTCGGGCGTGATCCCCCGCTTCTTGGCCTGGTAGGCGAGGTAGGCCTCGACGCTGTCGCCCCAGATGTAGCCCGGGTGCACGCCGTTGACCCGGATGCCGTCGCGGCCCAGCTCGGTGGCGAGGATCTTGGTCACTGCCGCCAGCGCGGCCTTGGACCCGGTGTAGGCGCCGAACCTGGGACGCATGCGCACCGCCGACATGGTGTTGATCATCACGATGCGGCCGTCGCCCTGGGCCACCATCTGGGGCGCCACCGCCTGGGTGAGCTGGAGGGTGCCGAAGAAGTTGACGTCCATGGTGGCGCGCCAGCGGTCGAGGTCGGCGTCGAGGAAGCGACGGTGGTCACCGTCGTTGAAGGCGTTGTTCACGAGGATGTCGAGCGCCCCGAAGGCCTCGACGATCTGGGCCACGGTGTCACGGCACGAGCCCGCGTCGGTGACGTCGAGCCGCAGCGCCAGCGCCTTGGCCCCCTGGCCCTCGACCTCGGCGGCCAGGGCGTCGACCCGGTCCTGCGTGCGCGCGCCGACCACGACGGTCGCCCCCTCGCGCCCGAACGCCAGCGCCACGTCACGACCCAGCCCCGGTCCGGCGCCCGACACCAGCGCCACCTTGCCTTCGAGCAGACCCACGCGCCCTCCCGACCGACGGTCCGTTTCTGACGGACCGTCAGGTTAGGGCGTCAGTCCCCGCCGCGCCTGCGGGCCCGGCGGCGGTTCCACATGGCCTCGACCACTTGGCCCAGCAGGGCCCCGAGCAGCACGGCCACGAGCAGGCTGACCCAGAGGCTGGTCTCCACGGTGAAGAACACGAAGCTGGTCGAGACCTTGTCGTTGTTCTGCACGATGAACAGGACCGTGAAGATGACGATGACCGCCGCGATGACGAGGCGGATCACCATGCGAGTGTCGAGGCCCTCGCCGGTGTCGTCGAGGGGGGCGTCGCTGCGCCCCGGCTGGTACGCCATGGCGAAAGCGTACTTTCGCCGACTTCGCGGCGAAGGGCTTTCAGCGCCGCTCGTAGCGGGGTTCGCGGTCCTCCGCCTTGGCTGACCGGTGCTCCTGGTAGTCGTGGGACGCCAGCACCATGGCCTGGCCCACCAGCTCGCGCCCGAGCGTCTCGCGCACCCCGCCGGCCGCCAGCGCCTGCACGTTCTCCCGCAGCAACCGGATCACCAGCGGCGGGCGCTCGGCGATGCTGTGCGCGAGGTCCAGGGCGACCTCGTCGAGGTCGTCGTCGGCGACCACCTGGGACACGAGGCCCAGCCGCAGCGCCTCGGCCGCGTCGATGCGCCGGCCGGTGAGCGCCAGGTCGAGCGCCACGGCCGAACCGCCGATCTCGAACAGCTTGGCCAGCCCCGCGGAGTCGGGGATGACCCCGTGGTCCACGCCGGGCAGCGCCATCTTGGCGCTCTCGGCCGCGATGCGGATGTCGCACAGCAGCGCCCGCTCGAACACGGTGCCCAGCGCCCAGCCCTTGAGGGCGCAGACGATGGGCACCGGGAACTCGTAGAGCAGCCGGGTGCCCCACGCGCTGCGCTCCAGCAGCTCGAACTCGCCGGCGCCGGGATGGTGCCCGTTGCCGTCGAGGTCGCCGAGGTCGCGGCCCACGGAGAACGAGGGCCCGTTGCCCCGCCAGACCACGGCCCGCACGTCCCGGTCGCTGCGCAGCAGGTCGAGGTAGCGGAAGAAGAGCGCATCCGCCGCGTCACCCACCACGTTGTGCTTGTCGGGCCGGTTGAGCGTGATGACCGCTACCCCGGCCTTGACCTCCAACAGCACTGGATCGTCGTCGTCCACGTCCCATCCTTCCCACGCCCCAGCGCCGCTGATACCACCACCGTATGTCGCCAGCTGAGCGCGCGGAGAGGTTTCGGGCTACAAACGAGCGAAGTCGGGCTTTTCGATGGGCTCCGGGCGGTCGAGCTTGCGCTGGATCAGCCGGGCGGCCTTGTGGCCGTCCTCGGGGACGAGCGTGACCACCGTGCCCGAGGCGCCGGCGCGGCCGGTGCGGCCCGAGCGGTGGACGTGGTCCTTGGGATCGTCGGGCAGATCGAAGTGGACGACGCACGCCACCCCGTCGACGTGGATCCCGCGGGCGGCGACGTCGGTCGCCACCAGGGCCGGCGCCCGGCCGGTGGAGAACTGGCGCAGCGCCTGGTCGCGCTGCGACTGGCTGCGGCGGCCGTGGATCGGCACCGCCTTGACCCCGGACTGGCCCAGCTGGCGGGCCACCCGGTCGGCCGCGTGGCGGGTGCGGGTGAACACGATGGTCGGCCCGGTGCGGGTCACGATGTCGGCGGTCACCGCCACGCGCTTGGCCCGCGGCACGGACCAGAACAGGTGCGTGACCTCACCGGCCTCGTCCTCTGCGCTCGCCACCGCGTGGTGGACCGGATCGTTCTGGTACCGCGAGACGAGCTTGTCGACGTCGCCGTCGAGGGTGGCCGAGAACAGCAGCGTCTGGCGTCGGGCGGGCGTGCGGTCGAGCAGGCGGCGCACCACGGGCAGGAACCCCATGTCGGCCATGCGATCGGCCTCGTCGAGGACGACGACGCTCGCCTTGTCCAGCACGACGTCGCCGGTGGACACGAGGTCCTCCAGCCGGCCGGGGCAGGCCACGACCACGCTGGGACCGCGGGCCAGCAGCTTGCGCTGGGGCCCGTAGCCCACGCCGCCGTAGATGGCGACGACGGGACCGGCCTTGCGCTCGTCCACGAGCGCGGCCAGCTCCCGCTGCACCTGGGCGGCCAGCTCACGGGTGGGCACGAGGACCAGCGCCCGGGGGCGCCGGGGCCGGGCCGGGCCGGCGGCCAGGGTGCGGGCGGCGATCACCAGCCCGAAGGCCAGCGTCTTGCCCGAGCCGGTGGGCGCCTTGCCGGCCACGTCACGCCCGGCGAGGGCGTCGGGCAGGGTGGCCGCCTGGATGGGGAAGGGCTCGGCGATGCCCCGCCGAGCCAGGGTTCGGCACAGGGGCGCGGGCACGCCGAGGTCGGCGAAGGTGGGAACCATGGGACTCCAATCGAATGGCACGTAGGCCGATTCGAACGGGAATTCCGAACTGGCCCCGCCGGCGCCCAGACGCCGGCAGCTCCGGCACGATGCCGGACAGTGAAAGGACGACTCTACCGGGTGGTGCGACAGATCACGCGCCGCGGTCAGCCCTCGGTCGTGGTGGTGGTGCTCTCCTCGTCCGCGGCGGGGTCGGCGGCCGTCGTGGTCGTGGTGGCTTCGGTGCTCGTCGTCGTGATGCGCTCGCCGGACTGGGGGATGCCCGGGGTCTCGTCCTCGCTGCTGCCGCAGCCCGCAGCCACCAGGCCGGCGGCCACCAGCGCCGCCGCGGCGAGACACGCGCTCCTTCGTCGGTTCACTCGGGCTCCTCTTCGATCGTCCGGGCGCTGAGCCGGTAGAGCTTCGCGCCCCGACCGGGGCGAACTCACATCCGGGAGACGAGTCCCCGTCCGGTGACCAGTGGCAGGTCGAGCGCGGTCACCAGCCCGGGCTCGGCCGCCACCACGGCCGGGACGGCGTTGACCAGGCGCATGGCGGTGGCCTTGAGCCCCGCTGTGTTGTGGTCGCCGTCCCCGCCCAGCATCTGCAGGTCGATCGTGTAGTTGGGCTCGCCGGTGAGGACCACGCGGTAGCCGCCCTGCCCGGCGGGCTGGGGCCAGTCGGGGGCCAGGTCGTCGCGCAGGCGGGTCACGTGCTCCAGCACGACCCGGGCCACGCCGTCCACCATGCCCCGCACCTCGAAGCGCATGGCCGCCGTGGTCCCCGCCTCGATCCGCCCGGAGGCCACGTCGAACGCCTCGGGCGCAGGGACCCGGTCGTGCCACTCGACGATCTCGTCCAGCTCGACGACGAGCCCGGCGGCGATCTGGCTGACGACGCTGCCCCAGGCGGTCGTCAGGATCCCGGGCGAGAGGATGAACGGCACCTCGTCCAGCGACCCGCCGAAGCCCATGATGTCGAACAGCACCGTGGGATGGTCGTAGGTGGCGTAGTTCAGGATCTCCATGCAGCGCACCTCGTCGATGCGCTCGCAGATCCCGCTGGCCACCAGCGGCAGGCAGTCGTTGGCGAAGCCGGGGTCGATGCCGTTGACGAACAGCGACACCCCACCCTCGGACGCAGCCGCCTCGACGCCCTCGTACATGGCCTCGGGCACCGCGCCCCGCGGGTACTGGAGGAACACGGGGCTGGACGACACCACGTTGATCCCGGCCCGCAGGAAGCGCTCCAGGTCGGCGATCGCCTCGAACAGCCGGTCGTCGGCCCACGCGGTGTGGACGATGCAGTCGGGCCGCAGGGCCAGCAGAGCATCCGCGTCGCTGGTCGCGGCCACGCCCAGCGTGCGGTCGAGGCCGGCCAGCTTGCCGGCGTCGATGCCGACCTTGTCCGGGCTCGACACCCACACGCCGACCAGGTCGAGATCGGGCCGGGCGTCGATGCCGGCGATGGCGTGGCGCCCGACGTTCCCGGTGCTCCACTGCACCACCCGGTAGGTCATGAGGATCCCCCCTGCTCATCGAGGCCCAGGATCCGCGCCGCGTTGTGGCGCAGGAACTTGGGCCAGACCTCGTCCTTGAACCCCACACCGGGCAGCTCGCCCATGATCCGCTCCAGCGAGAGGCCCATGGGGAAGTAACCGGCGTACACGATCTTGTCCGCGCCCCGGCTGTTGGCGTAGTCGACGATGGCCTTGGGGTAGTACCGGGGCGCGAAGGCGCTCGTCGAGTAGTACAGGTTCGGCCACTTGAGCATGAGCTTGACGGCCAGCTCGGTCCACGGCTCGCAGCCGTGCCGGGTCACGAACACGAGGTCGGGGAAGTCGAAGCAGACCTCGTCGATCAGCTCGACGTGCTGGCAGGCGAAGCGCAGCCTCGGCCCGGGCACGCCGGCGCACACGAACACGGGGATGCCCAGCTCCGCGCAGCGGGCGTAGACCGGGTACATCTTCTTGTCGTTGATCGGCACCTGCGGGAACATCCCGGCCGGGAACATGCCGACGGCCCGGATGCCCCACGTCTCGTACGCCTTGGTGATGGAGCGCAC
Organism: Acidimicrobiales bacterium; assembly: GCA_036558145.1. Taxonomy (GTDB): domain Bacteria; phylum Actinomycetota; class Acidimicrobiia; order Acidimicrobiales; family VFJN01; genus ZC4RG19. The sequence continues at coordinate 2,208 of DATBGF010000708.1, read as the reverse complement.
GGCGTCCATGCCCTGGTTGGCGTCGACGGAGATCGACGGCACGAAGCGGTCCGGGAACTCCTTGACCGCCCGGGCGCCGTCCTCGCCGTGCACCCCGACGAGGCCCTTCTCGACGCCCCACAGGTCCATCTCCCGCAGCGTCACGCCGACGGGGTCGACGCCCCGCTCGATGCTCTTGTCGGGGCTGTCCTTGAACATGTACTCGGCCGGGAACTCGAAATCCTCCTGCGACTCCCGGTCCTTGGTCTGGCGCGTGATGAAGGCATAGGTCTTCTTCAGGTCGGCCAGAGGAAAGCCGATCATCGTGTCGATGATCCCGATGTCGAACGGCGCACCCACGTCGCCGAGTTTTGTAACACGTTCTAGTTCCGTCAAGCCGGACGTCCGGAACGCTGACGTGCCCCGCCGGACGGAGTAACAAGTGGCCATGAGCATGGAATCCGAAGACGGCACGGACACCAGCACCGGCGGGACCGACGGGCGGATCGTCGTCGGCGTGGACGACTCGGTCCACGCGGCGGCTGCGTTGCGCTGGGCGCTGGCGGAGGGAGCGCTGCGCCAGACGACCGTCGAGGTCGTGCACTCGTGGTCGCCGCCCGTGTCCGCGCTGCCGTTCGGCGCCACGCTGGCCTTCAAGGTGGACGAGGCGGCCATCGACTCGGCCGCCCGGGACGAGGTCGATCGGATCGTCGACGAGGCGCTGGCCGAGATGGACGTGCAGCCGCCCGAGGTGCTGCGCACGATCCTTCCCGGCGGGCCCTCCGTCACCCTGGTGGACGTGGCCGAGGGCGCCGACCTGCTGGTCGTCGGCTCGCACGGCCGGACCGGCCTGCGCCGCATCGCCATGGGCTCGGTGGCCATGGCCGTCGTCCAGCACGCCACCTGCCCGGTCGTGGTCGTACGGGTGCCGGACCAGTGAGCCGCTGATCCGGCGATAGCGTCATCACCCGTGCAGACGAGGACTCGGCGGGCGATCGGCTGGGCGGCCCTGGCGGGCGGCAGCGTCCTGGTGGGCGGGGCGGCAATCGCCGGCGCCATCGCGGGCGACACCGAGCGGATGACGAACTTCTGGACCCGCGCCGAGGTGGCGAGCGACGGGTCCGGCGCGGTAACCGAGGTCATCGACTGGAACTTCGGCAACCAATTCGGCAAGCACGGCATCTTCCGCTTCATCCCGGGCCTGCCCGAGGACACCCCGATCACGGTGGACTCGCCCGACGCGCCCCACCAGGCGCAGCTCAGCACCGACGTCGTCCAGGGTGAATCGGTCCTCGTCATCAAGATCGGCGACCCGGCGGCCACGGTGAACGGGAGGCGTCGCTACCGCATCGACTACAAGCTGCCCGGCATGGTGCAGGGCACCCGGCTCGACTGGGAGACGATGGGCCACCTGTGGCCCGTCGACATCGAGAACGCCGAGATCCACCTGCTGACCCCGTTCGAGGTCTCCGGGCCCCAGTGCTTCATCGGGACCCCGGCCGAGCCGCGTGACTGCGACGTCTCCCAGGTCGAGCCCGGGCACCTCGTGGCGCACATCGACAAGGTGCCCAAGGGTCAGGGCGTGTCGATCGAGGGCGACGTCGGAGCGCCCGTCACAGTGCCCGCCGTGCCCCAGCCGCCCGGCCCGCCCGACGACCCGGGCACCGGCCTGCTGCCGCCCGGCGGCACCGCGGCCGCTCTCTCGCTGATCGCGGGGATCCCCGCGGCCCTGCTCGTGCGCCGGGCCGGGCGCGAGCGCATCGCCGCCGGCGGCGAGGCCGACGTCGCCTACGCCGACGGAACCCACGCGTCGGAGATCCGCATCGACGCCGCCGAGCTCGCCAACATGGCCACCATCGAGTTCGCGCCGCCCTCGGGCGTGAACCCCGCGCAGGGCGGCATCGTCCTCCGGGAGGAGGTGCGGGCCGAGCACAAGGTGGCGTGGCTGATCCAGGCCGCCATCGACGGGGCCATCGACCTCGACGACCGCGACCACACCCCCACCATCACCCGCACCGGGCCGGGCAACCAGGAGGAGGAGATGGTCCTCGGCATGGCGTTCGGCGGGCGCCCGACGGTCGAGCTCGGCAGCTACGACTCTGCGTTCTCCAGCGCGTGGAACTACCTGGGCAGCACGCTCTCGGGCTGGCGCGACAGCAGCGGGCTGTGGGACCGGGGCTCCCAGGCCCGGCGCGTCGCGGCCATGGTGCTGGGCGCGCTGCTGGCGCT
>DATBGF010000707.1:0-25241 GCA_036558145.1 Acidimicrobiales bacterium | reverse complement strand
TGGCCGACCATCGTGCCAGGACTGGAGCGGCGTTCCACAGTATTTCCACGCGCGGGCTCATCCGGCCGCCGCCGGGCACCGAATCACAGGCGGCATGACGAGCGTCTCCGGGAACTCCGCAGCGATGCCCACCACCCGCTCCCGGGCCCGGCTGCGGTCGCGCCCGGGCGCTGTCGCGGCCAGCGACGCCGCGGACGACGAGTTGGTCCGAGCCGTGGCCGCCGGGGACCAGCGAGCGCTGGCCGAGATCTACCGCCGCTACGCAGGCGCGGTGTGGGCCGTCGTTCGCCGAGTCTGCAACGACCGCGTCCTGGCCGAGGACGTGAGCCAGACCGTGTTCGCCGACCTGTGGCGGCGGCCGGGCCGCTTCGATCCCAGCCGGGGCCGCCTGCGCCCCTGGCTCGTGGCCCAGGCCCACGCCCGCGCCGTCGACACGGTCCGCTCCGAGACCGCCCGCCAGCGCCGCCAGGAGCGCGAGGGCCACCTGGCCCCGGTGCCCGAGCCCGACGTCGAGGCCACGGTGCACGCCGCCGCCCTGACCGAGGACGTGCGCCGGGCCGTGGACCAGCTCTCGCCCGAGGAGCGCGAGGTCATCGTGCTGTCGTACTTCGGCGGCCACAGCTACCGGGAGACGGCCGAGCTGCTCGGCCACCCCGAGGGCACGGTCAAGACCCGCATCCGGCGCGGCCTCATCGGCCTGCGCCGGGCCCTCGAGGCCCAGGGGGTGACACCGTGACCGTCTCGGCCCGCAGCCATCCCCTCGACGACCTAGCCGCCTACGCGGTGGACGCCATCGACGACCCCCGCGAGCGTGCGTTCATCGAGTCCCACCTAGTGACGTGCGAGGCGTGCCGCCAGCAGCTGGTCTCCGACTGGTCGGTGCTCAGCGGCCTGGTGGCGGACGAGTCCCCGCCGCCCTACCTGTGGGGCGCGATCCAGGCCAGCACAGGCCTCCCCCCGGGCCCGGTAGTGGTCCCCGTGGACTTCGGCACCCCCTCCGCCTCCGGCGCCGCCCCCCGCACCCCCCGCCACCACACCTCGCGCCGCCGCCTGATCGCCCTGGCCGCAGCAGCCGCCGCCCTTGTCGCAGCCGTAGCCGCCGGCCCCGACCTGGTGGCCGCGTTCCACGACGGCGGCGGCCCAGGCTCGGGCGAGACGGCCCAGCGCACAGTGGGCATCCTCACCGCAGCCGACGGCCACGAGGTGGCCCGCGTGGTGGAAAGCGGCGGCCGGACCTACATGGCCCTCGACGGCGTGGCGGTCCTACCCGCCGGCCGGACGTACCAGCTGTGGTCGCTGGACGACAGCAGAGCCCCGGTCTCGCTGGGCCTGCTCGGCGACGGCGCCGACACGTCGGTCGCAGTGAACTTGCCCCCGGGCACCACACGGATCGGCATCAGCGACGAGCCGGAGGGCGGATCTCCCTCGCCCTCCGGCCTGATCGCCGGCGCCGGAACCCTGGCGTAGCCCGACCGACCCGACCCAGCAGCCGCTCACACCAGCGCGGCAGGCGAGCGCCCGCCGCGCTCGCACCCTTCGCTGGTGGTGGCGCGGTCCTGCCGGCCAGCGTCGGGCTCGCGTCTGTCGCCGCTGGTTGCACCGTCGTGCCAGCTGGCGTCGAGCCTCGCCTCACCGCGGCGTGCGAGCGCCCGACCCGCATGCGCCTGTCGCCGCTGGTCGCTCCGTCGTGCGAGCCGCCGTCGCGACTTGCTCCACCCGGGTAGGCGCGCGGCCGACCCGCTCGCGCCGTGTCGGTGGTCGCGTGCACATCCGCACGTGCCGGCGCTCGGCTGGCGCACGGAGGTCCCTCGGTCGGGCACATCCGGCCGGCGCGACCGCACCGGATAGGTGCCGTCATGTCCGCCACTCAGGCTCCTCCTGCGCCACCGCCCCCGCCACCCGCCGTCGAGTTGCGTCGCTCGACCGGGGGCCGTGGTGCGCCGGCTTCGGCGCTGGCCGGTCTGGTCAGCGCCGGGCTGGCGCTCGGGGTGGGGGAGCTGGTGGCCGGGATCCAGGCCCGGCTGGCCTCCCCGGTCGAGGCGGTGGCCCGCCAGGTCATCCGCCACGTTCCCACGCCGGTCGAACGGTTCGCCATCGAGACGTTCGGCCGCAAGGACAAGCTTGCCCTGGTCATCGGCACGCTGGTCTTCTCCGCCGTCCTCGGTGCCGTGCTCGGCGTGCTGGCCCGCCGGCGTCCCTGGGTGGGGACCGCGGGCATGGCCGGCTTCGCCCTCCTCGGTGCCATCGCTTCCCTCGCTGCGCCCAACGCCACCCTCGCCGCCGCGCTCCCCAGCGTGGCCGCCGGGGTGGCGGGCGCCCTGTCCCTGCGGCTGTTGGTTCCCCGGCCTGATGCCGCACGGGTCCCCGACGCCGCCGGCAACCCCCCTGCCGGCGGCGCGGGGAGACCCCCGGGCCTGGGCGGCGCCGGATCCCGCCGGGCGTTCATCGGTGTCACCGCCGGGCTGGCGGCAGCCGCCACCGTGGCAGCCGCGGGCGGCCGGGCCCTGCGCAGCCGCTTCAGCGCCGCCGAGTCGCGCGCCAACGTCTCCCTGCCCCGGCCGGCCCGCCCGCTCCCCCCGGTGCCGGCCGGGGCGGAGGTCGGCGTCGAGGGCGTCGCCCCCTTCGTCACCTCCAACGCCGACTTCTACCGCATCGACACCGCCCTGATCGTGCCCCAGGTGCGGGCCGAGGACTGGACGCTGACCGTCGGCGGCATGGTCGACGAGCCCTTCGAGCTGACCTTCGACGAGCTGCTGGACCTGGACCTGGTCGAGGCCGACATCACGCTCACCTGCGTCTCCAACCCGGTCGGCGGCGACCTGGTGGGCAACGCCCGCTGGCTCGGCGTGCCGGTGGAGGACCTGCTGGACCGGGCGCGGCCCCGCCGCGGCGCCGACCAGCTCGTCGGGCGCTCGGTGGACGGCTACACCTGCGGCTTCCCGCTGCCCGCGGCCTACGACCGGCCCTGCCTGGTGGCGGTGGGCATGAACGGCGAGCCGCTGCCGCTGCGCCACGGATTCCCCGCCCGCCTGGTCACCCCCGGCGTCTACGGCTACGTGGGCTCGACCAAGTGGCTCACCGGCCTCGAGGTCACCACCTTCGACGCCTTCGACCAGTACTGGGTGCCGCGGGGCTACGCCGCCCAGGCGCCCATCAAGACCATGTCCCGCATCGACACGCCCCGCAGCCTGGAGCGGGTCGCCGCGGGCCGGGTCGTGGTGGCCGGCACGGCCTGGGCCCAGACCCGGGGCATCGAGGCGGTCGAGCTGCGCATCGACGACGGACCGTTCCGGCCCACCCAGCTGGCCGAGGCCGTCAGCGACGACACCTGGCGCCAGTGGCGCTACGACTGGGACGCCACGCCCGGCCGCCACACGCTCACCGTCCGGGCCACGGACGGCACCGGCGACGCGCAGACGGAGCAGCGGGCGGAGATCCTCCCCGACGGCGCCAGCGGCTGGATGTCGCTCGTCGTCGCCGTCGACGAGCCCGGCGGGGGCCCGTCGTGACCTACTCGACCCGCCGCCGCGGGCGAGCCGTTCCCTGCTCGACAGCAGCCGGGAGCGACGAATCCATCCCGACTTCCATCCCCACTCCCCGGAGGAATCGAACCATGACCCGATCCCGGATCGCGAAGGGCATCGCCGCCCTGTTCGCCCTGTCGCTGCTGGCTGCGGCCTGCTCCGACGGCGGCGACGACAACGCCCTCCGGCGCACCGACAACGAGCAGCCGGGCAACGAGCAGGCCACGCCTGCGGCCGACTCGGCCTCGATCTGCGACGCCGACGGCCTGGTCGCCGCCGTCGAGGGCGGCCCCACCGAGGGCACCCTCGCCGGCATGACCGACGACCCGGTGGCCACCGCCGCGTCGAGCAACCCGGTGCTCACCACGCTGGTCACCGCGGTCGGCGACGCCGGCCTGGTCGACACGCTCAACTCGGCCGACGCGCTCACCGTGTTCGCCCCGACGGACTGCGCCTTCGCCGCCCTCGACCCCGCCACCCTCAACGCGGCGCTGGCCGATCCCAGCGGCCTGCTCACGAAGGTGCTCGGCTTCCACGTCGTGGTGGGCGAGCAGCTGTCGGCTGATCAGCTGGCCACGATGACCGAGGTCCCGACGTTCGAGGGTGCCCCGCTGCCCATCTCGGCCGACGGCGAGACCATCACGGTCGGCGGCGGCCAGGCCCATGTGGTCGTGCCGGACATCCACACGGCCAACGCCACCGTGCACCTCATCGACGCGGTGATGCTGCCGCCGCAGGGCTGATCTCCCCACCCACCACAACCCGAACCTCACCTCACGCGTTCGGTGGCCGGGCCAACGGAGCCCCGGCCACCGTCGCGTCAGGCTTGCGCTACTCCATCGAGAACGGCGGGTACTCGTCTGCCAGCAGCAGGACGTAGGCGTAGAAGCGCGTGCTCCAGCGCAGGATGCCGAGCAGGAACTCCTGCAGCCCGGCTGACCACTTGCCGGTGAAGAGCACGACGAAGAACCCGCCGATCCAGGCGAAGAAGCCGACGAGCCACAGCACGCCGAGCACGATGGCGTGCGGGATCGCCAGGATCAGCCGGAAGGCCACCGTCAGGCGGTTGCGGTTCTCCAGCTCGGGCGCGAACTGCGTGCGCACCGCCGGGTAGTCGCCGGGGTCCTGCGCCGTCGTCTCGAACGCGAACGGCGGGTACTCCTCGCGCATGAACAGCGAGTAGATGCTCACGCGGTTCGAGTACCGGATGTAGAGCGAGATCAGGCCGGCCATGCCGTCGGGCAGCTTGCCGGTGAAGAGGATCACGAACCAGGCGATGAAGGCCACGATCTCCGCGACCGTCCCGAGTACGCCCAGGATGATCGCGTGGGGGATGATGAGCAGCCAGGCCACGAGTGGTCGCCAGTTGGCGATCTTCTCCGCCCGGTCCAGCTCGAAGGTTGCCGGATAGTTGACAGCAGCCGGGAACGGCTGCTGCGGGACTGCAGCGTCCATGTGCGCCTCCCTGTCATGAGCGCTCGCAAATGTGCGCGTGACGGTACCCGTCGCTCGGAGGACGCTGGGGGACTCGTAACTAACCCTTCACGACTCCGACATCACTCCTGAACGAGCTCGATGAGAGTACCGAACGCGGTCTTGGGATGGACGAAGGCCACCGTGGTGCCCCGGCTGCCAGGACGCGGGGCCTCGTCGATGACCCGGCCGCCCTGCGCCTTGACGGCCTCCAGGGCCTCGCCGCAGTCGTCCACCCGGTAGCCGATGTGGTGCAGGCCCTCGCCCTTGCGCTCGAGGTACTTGGCCACCGGCGAGTCCGGCCGGGTCGGGGTGAGCAGCTGGACGTAGCTGTCGGCCACCTTGAGCAGGGCTTCCTCCACGCCGTCGGACTCGACCACCTCGCGGTGGTCGACCTCGGCGCCGAAGGTGTCGCGGTAGTAGCCGATCGCGGCCTCGAGGTCGTTGACGGCGATGGCGACGTGGTCGATCTCGGTGAGCAGCACGGCGCAAACCTAGCCTTCGACCCCGTGACGGTCCGAGTGGGGTTCTACGGCGCGGGGTTCATCACCCGCTACCACACCGCGCAGATGGCCCGCAGTGGCGTCGACCACGCCATCGTGGCCGTCCACGACCCTGATGCGGAGCGGGCTCGGGCGTTCGCCGACCAGCACGGCGCCGCGGTCGTCGGCGAGGAGGAGCTGGTGCGGGACGTGGACGCGGTTTACGTCTGCACCTGGACCACCGAGCACGCCCGCCTGGTCGAGCGCGCTGCCGCCGCGGGCGCCGCGGTGTTCTGCGAGAAGCCGCTGGCGCCCGACGCCGCCACGGTGGCGCGCATGGTCGAGGCCGTGGAGGCGGCCGGGGTCGTCAACCAGGTGGGCCTGGTGCTGCGGTACCTGCCGTCGTTCCGCTGGCTGCGCCACCTGGTCCGGGACCCGCGGGCGGGCGAGGTGCTCGCCGTCGTGTTCCGCGACGACCAGTTCATCCCGGACCAGGGCCTGTACCAGTCGACCTGGCGCAACGACCACACCAAGGCCGGCCGGGGCACGCTGCTGGAGCACTCGATCCACGACGTGGACATCCTGCGCTGGATCTTCGGGCCCGTCGCCTCGGTGAGCGCCACGACCCGGGAGGTCCACGGCCATCACCGCATCGACGACGTCACCGTGGCCCGGCTGGCGTTCGCCGGCGGGGCGGCCGGCACCCTCACGTCGGTCTGGCACGACGTCCTGGAGCGGCCCAGCCTGCGCCGGGTCGAGGTGTTCTGCTCCCGGCTGTACGCCGCGCTGGAGGGCGACTTCGTCGGACCGGTGCGGTGGCGCTTCACCGGCGAGGACGAGGGCGTCCTCGGCGGCGACGACCTGGCCGTGGCGGTGGCCGAGGCGGGAGACACCGCCACCACCAACTCGGCCGGCGCCTTCCTGGCGGCGGTGCGGGACGGCACGGCGGCCAGCCCGTCGTTCGCCGAGGCGCTGCCCGCCCACCGGGTGGTCGACGCCCTGTACGCCTCGGCCGATGCCGGGGGCGCGGTGACGCCCGTGGAGTGAGCCGCGACACTGGGGCCATGCCCCGGGTCGAGTCCACGGTCGTCGTGCCCCTCCCGCCCGAGCGGGCCTTCGCCCTGTCCCAGACCTACGGCGAGCTGCGCTACCGCTGGGACCCGTTCGTGCGCGAGCAGCGCCTGCTCGACGGGGCCACCGCCGCCGGCAAGGGCGTGCGCACGTGGACGAAGTCGCGCCACCACCTCACGATGGTCTCGGAGTACGTCACGTTCCGCCCGCCCACCCACGTGGGCATGCGCATGGTCACCGGCCCGTGGTTCTTCAAGACGTTCTCGGGCGGCTGGAACTTCTCCCCGGCCGAAGGCGGCGGCACCGAGGCCACCTGGCGCTACAACTTCACGATCCGCCCGGCCTGGCTGGCGCCGTTGGCCGACCGCGTCGGGGTCTGGCTGCTCGGCCGCGACATCGAGCGCCGCCTCGCCGCCTTCGCCCGCGCCTGCGAGGACGCCGACATCGTGGCGGCTGTGAGCCCGTAGGTTGCACTCATCAATGTTACTATCATCAATGATACTAACATCGGTGATACCATCACGGATGTGAGTGACCACTTCGTCGGCAGGCGCCACGACCTGAGGCGGCTCGACGAGCACCTGGCCGCGGTGGCCCGTTCCGGCCGGGGCCGCCTGCTGGCGTTGCAGGGCCGCCGCCAGGTCGGCAAGTCGACGTTGATCACCGAGTTCCTCCGCCGCCACCCCGACGTCCCCTCCCTGTTCTTCACCGGGTCGCGCCAGGCGACGGCGCAGGACGACCTGGCCCTGTTCACGCTCGACGCCGCCCGGGAGGCGACGCTCCCCGGAGCCGACGCCCTCGTGGACGTGGAAGCCGGGACCTGGGAGGCGGCGCTCCGCCAGGTCGCCGGCCTGCTCCCCGAGGGCAGGCCCGCGGTCGTCGTGCTCGACGAGCTGCCCTGGCTGCTGGAGAACGACCCGGGCCTGGACGGCACGCTCCAGAAGCTGTGGGACACCGTGTTCGAGCACCGGCCCGTTCTGTTCGTGCTGGTCGGCTCGGACCTGTCGATGATGGAGGCCCTCGTCGGCCACCGCCGCCCGCTGTTCGGCCGGGTGACCAGCATGGTCGTGCGGCCGTTCGATCCCGCCGACACGGCGGCCATGCTCGGCGGGCCGGACTCGGCCCCCGAGGCGTTCGACGCCTACATGGTCACCGGCGGGTACCCGCGCCTGCTCGCCGACCTGAGCGGCAAGCGCCTCACCACGTGGCTGCGCCGCCAGTTCACGGACGACACCAGCCCCCTGCTGGTCACAGGCGAGCGGATCATGGCGGGGGAGTTCCCCGACCACGTGCAGGCCCGCCGCGTGCTGGAGGAGCTGAGCGCGGGCGAGCGCGGCTTCGCCGCCCTGGCCCAGGCGGTCGGCATCCGCCAGGCCTCGCTCAACCGGGCGCTGCAGCTGCTGGGCGACAAGCGGATCGTGACCCGTTCCCAGCCGCTGGCCCCGGATGCGCCCGACGCGCCCCGGTACCAGGTGGTGGACCACTACCTCCGGTTCTGGCTGCGGTTCTGCCGTCCGGGCCTGGCCGACGTGTCGCGGGGCCGGGGCGACCTGGCCCTGGACCGCTGGCGCGACGGCTGGTCCGCCTACCGGGGCCGGGCGGTGGAGATGGTGGTGCGGGAGGCACTGGCCCGCCTGGCGGCCGATGACCCCCGCCTGGGCGGCGCCGGCGCCGTGGGCGGCTGGTGGAACCGGACCAACCGGCCCGAGATCGACCTCGTCGGCGCCGACCGCCGCGACCGCCCCCGCCGCGTGGCCTTCACGGGCACGGTCAAGTGGCGTGGCACGGTCCCCCTGGGCGACCGCGACGTGGCCGACCACCGCGCCGCGGTGGCGACGGTCCCCGCCCTGGCCGGCGCCCCGGTGATCGCGGTCGCCGCCACCCGGGTCACGGCCAAGCAGGTCGACGCCGCCTACACGGCCGCCGACCTACTGGCCGCTTGGTAGCTACAGCTCGCCGCGGGCGTGGCGCTGGAACAGGGTGATCCGGTCCTCGCCGATGGCCTCGCGCTTGGCCTGGTCCGTGACGCCCTGGCCGGCCTCGGGGGCCAGGCAGAGCACGCCGAGCTTGCCCTCCGCCTCGTTGCGGTGGACGGCACGGGCGGCCTCGCCGACCTGCTCCAGCGGGTAGACCGCGGACATGACCGGCTGGATGGCGCCCCGGTCGATGAGGCGGTTCATGTCCCAGGCTTCCTGGTAGTTGGCGAAGTGGGACGACTTGATCGTCTTCAGCTTCATCCACAGATGGCGGTTGTCGTACTCGATCATGAAGCCGCTGGTGGCCGCGCAGGTGACGACGGTGCCGCCCCGCTTGGCGATGAAGACCGAGGCGCCCATGGTGTTGCGGCCGGGGTGCTCGAAGACGATGTCCGGGTCTTCCCCGATCAGCGAGCGCACCTTCTTGCCCAGGCGCCGCCACTCGCCCTCGTCCTGGGTGTGCTCGTCGGACCAGAACTGGTAGCCCTCGGCCCGGCGGTCGATGACGTTCTCGCAGCCCATGGCGTTGAGCAGCTTGGCCCGGTCCGGGCTCGACACCACGCCGACCGGGGTGCCGCCGCCGTTGAGGACCAGCTGGGTGGCGTAGGCGCCGATCCCGCCGGTGGCGCCCCAGATGAAGACGTTGTCGCCCTGCTTCATGCGGGCGGCGTGCTGCCCGACCAGCATGCGGTAGCTGGTGGAGGCGCACAGGCCGTTGACCGCCGCCTCCTCCCAGGTCAGGTGGGACGGCTTGGGCATGATCTGGTTGGCCTTGACGATGGCCAGGTCGGCCAGCCCGCCGAAGTTGGACTCGAAGCCCCAGATGCGCTGGTTGGCGGCCAGCATCGAGTCGTCGTGGGCCGACGGGTCCTGGTCGTCCACGAAGTTGCAGTGGACCACCACCCGGTCGCCCACGTTCCAGTTGCGCACGGCCGAGCCCTTCCGCAGGATCACCGCCGACGCGTCGGACCCGACGACGTGGAAGTCCTGGGCGTGGCGTGCGCCCCACACCGACTCGCGGCCCAGCCGGTCCAGGAACGCGAACGTGGACAGGGGCTCGAAGATCGAGGTCCACACGGTGTTGAAGTTGATCGAGCTGGCCATCACGGCCAGGTACACCTCGTCGGGCGCCAGCTCGGGCGTGGGCACGTCGCCGATGTGCAGCGACTTGCGCGGGTCCTTGTCCTCGGACGGCACGCCGTCCCACATCGTCTGCTCGGCGCGCAGCACGTGGGCGGCGCGGTAGGACTCGGGGATCGGTAGGGCGGCGAGCTCATCGCCCGAGGCGCCCCCCAGGATGGCCTCCAGGATCTCCTGCATGGCTGCTCAACCTACTTTCCGGTAACGGACTGTCCCAAGAGCGGAGTCCCTGGTCGGGCGGTCTTGGAGGTGGGCATGCCCGCATCGCTAAGCTCGCCCGGGGCTGGGGCAGGACCGCGGAGAGCGGGCGCGGCGTGTGGCACGACCTATGCGATCCAAGCGACCTATGACAGAGACCGGCACAGTCAACGGGGGAAGCGATTGATGGCCAGCTCGACGTCGGCGGAGACCTCGACCAACGGGGAGACCTCGGCCAACGGAGACAACCCTGCCGAGGACCGGCCGCCGGAGGACACCCGGGGCCACCACCTCGAGATCTTCCTGATCAGCTTCGCCGCGCTGCTGCTCGAGATCAGCTACACGCGGGTGGTCTCGTTCAAGCTCTTCTACTACTACACCTACCTGGTCATCGGCCTGGCCCTGCTCGGCATCGGCTGTGGTGCCGTGCTCACCGCCATCTCCAAGCGGCTGCGGCGGGCCACGACCGACACGATCCTCATGGTGGGCTGCCTGGCCGGCGCGGCCGGCGTGATCGTCGGCTACCTCATCGTCGCTCGCATCTCGGTGTCGTCCCTGTCGATCTGGGACTACGGCACCAAGGACTCGATGGTGAACTTCGCCGCCATCGTGGTCATCTGCCTGGCCCTCTTCGCGTCCTTCATCTGGATCGGCGTGATGATCTCGACGCTGTTCGGGCGCAAGACCGAGGGCATCGGCAAGCTCTACTTCGCCGACCTGGTGGGCGCGGGCCTGGCCTGCGCCATCGTGGTGTGGTTCATCTCCACGATCGGCCCGCCCCGCACCATCGCCCTGGCGGGGGCCGTGCTGGCGGGCGTGGGCGTCTACGTGGCGGCCCGCATCCGGTCCCGGGGGCTGCCGGTCGGCGTGGTGCTCACGGGCGGCCTCGCCATCTGCGTCGTGTTCTCGGGCGTGCTGCCCGACGTGGTCCCCGACGTGCAGAAGGCCGAGGTCGGCGGGGCCGACTACTCGGCGTGGAGCCCCATCTTCCGCATCGACACCGCCATGCTCCCCAACGGCCTGCTGCTCAACCACGACGGCATGCTGGGCTCGGTCATCAAGCCGTGGGACGGCGACGTCGACAGCCTCGACGGCGACCCCTACAACTTCGACGGCGACCCCCGGGCGTTCCCGTTCGCGGTGCTGGGCACGCCGCCGGAGCGGGTGATGATCATCGGCGCGGCCGGCGGGCACGAGGTCCTCGCCTCGCTGCACTTCCAGGCCGACAAGATCGACGCCATCGAGCTCAACCCGTTGACCTACAAGCTGGTCACCGACGTCTACGCCGACTTCGACGGCCACCTGGCCGACTACCCCGGCGTGAACTACCGCACCGGTGACGGGCGCTCGTACCTGGCCCGCAGCGACAAGTCCTACGAGCTGATCTGGTACCCGGCGCCCGACAGCTACTCGGCGACCAACGCCGCCACGGCCGGCGCCTTCGTGCTGTCCGAGAGCTACCTCTACACGACCGAGACCGTGCGGGAGAGCCTGCACCACCTCAGCAAGGACGGCATCCTCGCCACCCAGTTCGGCGAGCTCGACTTCCAGAACAAGCCGAACCGCACGACCCGCTACGTCGCCACGGTCCGGGCCGCGCTGGAGGCCGAGGGCATCGACGACCCGGGCCGGCACGTGGTGGTGGCGACCTCGGGCAGCGGCGGCAACTCGGTGCTGTCGACCGTGCTGGTGAAGCGCGAGCCGTTCACCGACGCGGAGATCCAGGCGTTCAAGGACAAGGGCACCGAGATCGAGGGCGACACCGTGCGCTACGTCCCGGGCGAGCCGCAGGACAACAGCGTCACCAACGTGCTGACCCTGCCGAAGGCCGAGCAGCGCAAGTACCTCGACAGCTACCCCTACGACGTCGACGCCATCAGCGACAACGGGCCGTTCTTCTGGCACTTCGCCCGCTTCTCGGACGTGCTGCGCAACTACACGGAGCCGATCAAGCTCGGCCAGGACCGGGAGGACGCGATCGGCGAGCGGGTCATCATCCTGCTGCTGGTGCTGGCGGCGACGCTCGCCGCTGTCTTCCTGCTGCTGCCGTTCATGACCATGCGCAAGGTGTGGCGCGCGTTCCCGCGCAAGACCACCTCCGCGGTCTACTTCGCGGCGCTGGGCTTCGGCTTCATGTTCTTCGAGATCACGCTCATACAGCGCTTGATCCTGTTCCTCGGCTATCCGACGTATTCGCTCACGGTCACGCTGGCCTCGCTGCTGGTGTTCACCGGCGTCGGGGCGCTGCTGAGCGCCCGGTTCAAGGGCCACGTCGACCAGGTCACCAAGGTCATGGCCGGGGTGGTCGTGCTGCTGGGCCTCGCCTACCTGTTCCTGCTGCCGGTGCTCACCGACGCGCTCCTGAGCAGCCCGCTGGTCCTGCGGGTGCTGGTGACCTTCGTGGTGCTGGCCCCGCTCGGCATCTTCCTCGGCATGTTCATGCCGCTGGGCCTGGGCGCGGTGTCCGGCCTCAGCAGCCACGGGGAGGAGTACGTGGCCTGGGGCTGGGCCGTCAACGGCTTCGCATCGGTGATCGGCTCGGTGCTGACCACCATCATCGCCATGAGCTTCGGCTTCAACGTCGTGCTGGCGCTGGCGGTCGTCGTCTACCTCGTCGCGCTGGCGGTGCTGCGCCGCCTGCAGCGGCCGCTGGCCGCCGCCGAGCCCGGAGCGGGGGACGACGCCCCGGTCCTGGAGGAGCCGGCGGGCAACGGCGACGACGGCGAGGTGGCCGTGGGTGCCGGGCCGGCCGGAGCCGGACCGGTGGGCGCCACCACTCCCTAGTCCCCGGCAGCCCGGACTTCGGTCGGGATGTGACTGGTCGGTAGGCTCGGATCAGTCCGAGTCGCACACACCATGAGGGGAAGCCCACGATGGCTGGTTCCGTGATCCTGGCGGGGGCCCGCACTCCCATCGGCAAGCTGTCCGGCGCCTTTGCCGGATTCTCCGCCACCGACCTCGGTGGCTTCGCCATCAAGGCCGCCCTGGAACGAGCCGGCGTCGCACCCGACCAGGTCGACTACGTGTTCATGGGCCACGTGCTGCAGGCGGGCGCCGGGCAGATCACGGCCCGCCAGGCCGCGGCCAACGCCGGCATCCCGATGACCGTGCCCGCGACCACCGTCAACAAGGTCTGTCTGTCCGGGCTCAACAGCATCTACCTGGCCGACCTGCTCATCGGGGCGGGCGAGGCCGACATCGTCGTGGCCGGGGGCATGGAGTCCATGACCCAGGCGCCGTACCTGCTGCCGGGCGCCCGTGAGGGCTACCGGGCCGGCGACAAGACCGTCGTCGACTCGATGATGTACGACGGCCTGTTCTGCGCCTTCGACCAGGTGGCCATGGGGGCCGGCACCGAGAAGTACGCCGCCTCCGCCGGCCTGGCCCGCGAGCCGCAGGACGACCTGGCCGCCAAGTCCCACGAGCGGGCGGCGGCGGCCATCAAGGAGGGCCGCCTGGCCGACGAGATCGTCCCGGTCGAGGTCCCCCAGCGCCGGGGCGACCCGGTGGTGGTCGACACCGACGAGGGTGTCCGCCCCGGCACGACCGTCGAGTCCCTGTCCGGGCTGCGCCCCGCGTTCGACAAGGCGGGCAACATCACCGCCGGCAACGCCTCGCAGATCTCCGACGGCGGCGCGGCGGTGATCGTCGTGTCCAAGGCCGTGGCCGAGCGCCTGGGCGTCGAGCCCCTCGGCGAGGTCGTCGGCTACGGCCAGGTGGCTGGGCCGGACCCGTCGCTGCTGACCCAGCCGTCCCGGGCCATCAAGGCCGCCCTGGAGGGCGCGGGCCGCTCCGTCGACGACGTCGACCTGTTCGAGCTGAACGAGGCGTTCGCCGCTGTGGGCCTGGCCGCCATGGCCGACCTCGGCATCAACGACGACGTCGTGAACGTCAACGGCGGCGCCATCGCCCTCGGCCACCCGGTCGGCATGTCGGGCACCCGCATCGCGCTCACCCTGATGCTCGAGCTCCGCCGGCGTGGTGGCGGGCTCGGCGCAGCCGCCCTGTGCGGCGGCGGCGGCCAGGGCGACGCCCTGCTCGTGTCGGTCTGATCCTGCGGCCCGGCCGCGCGGTCCGGCTCAGCCGGCCGCGTGGCCCGTCATCTCGATCTGGTTCGAGCGCGTCCCGGCCGCGCCCAGGCAGCCCGCGTCGCCGATCTGGGCCACGGCCGTGCCCGGTCCGGCCATCACCGTGGCGATCCAGCGCTGAGCGGCCTCGTCGTACGTGGCTTCGCTGATGGTCATGTCGGCCGTGATGGTCACGGTCCCGGCCGCGCGCGCCGGCGGAGCACCGGGACAGTCGACCTGCCGGTTCATCGTCAGGGCCATCGACCGGCCGGCGATGTGGAACGAGCCGGAGAGGTTGAGCGTGCCGCCGGGGCGCTGGGACGTGGCCGCGACGGGCACGTCGCACGGGACCTGGGCGCAGGGCCCGGTGTCGAGCGTGGCTTCGTAGTGGGCGGTCAGGCCGCTCCCGAACGTCACGCTGGGGTCGATCTCGTCCCCCTCGCCGTCGCTGGTGATGGCCAGGTCGAACGCATAGGCGGCGGCCGGGGCGGCGCCGGCCGTGACCCCGTCGAGCTGCGCAGGCTCGGGCGGGGGCAGGCTGGTCGCGTCGGCATCCAGGTTCTGCTGGGTCCACGCGGAGGGTTGGGGGATGGTGTGCACGACCAGGCCGCCGTCGCTGGTGACCGTCAGGGCTTCGTCGGTGGCGGGCGCCGCCGCGGCGCCCGCCTCGGTGGACACCTTGACCCCGCCCGCGGGGGCCTCTGCCGTGCAGCCGGCGGTGCAGTCGAGCGCCACGGGGTTGCGGGTGGAGCTGAGGGTGATGACGTCGGTGCGCAGCACGAGGGCGGCGGACTCGCTCACCCCGGCGGGGTTGAACCAGGTGCGGCCGCCGGTGACGTCGACGCGGGGCCGCGGCTCACCGGAGTCGTCCCCGGCGGTGAAGGTCGCCGTCGCCCCACTGTCGAAGCGGAGGACGCCGCCCGCGGCCAGGTCGATCGTGACCTCCGGGCTGTCCCCGGCCTCCACCGACCAGCCGTAGAGCACGGCCTCGCCGTCCTCGAGCGCCCGGGGGTCGGCCCCGTCCGACGTGCGGACCTGGGCGCCGGAGGCGGCGTGCACCGTGCCCACCTCGATCGTCGCCTCGTCGCCCCCGCCGGTGACGAGCACCACGGCCGCCAGGGCCAGGACCACCACCGCCAGGGCCGCCGCCGGGAACAGCCAGCGCGGGAACCGGGAGGGCGGACGGTCGCCGGCACCGTCACCCTTGCCGTTGCCGTTACGGGACTCCGGCTGTGCCCGAGGTCCGGCCCAACCGTCGAACCGCGGCCGCCCGGGCCGGTCGAGCGGCGGCGCCGGCCAGTGCCTGACGGTGATGGGCTCGCCGATGGCCCCGCCGCGCTCGGTGGGGCCGCCGGACGGTCCGGCTGACGGTGACTGCGGGCGCCCCCCGCCGGGGCCACCCTGGTCAGCGGTGGTCATCGAGAGCCCTGCCTTCCCCTCCCCGGACCAGCTTCAGCGTGAAGCTACCCCACCCCGGGTCCCGATGAACCGCTCAGAGCGGTTTTGATGCTCGGACTGACCCTGTGGTCCGGCTCAGCCGGCCGCGTGGGCCGTCATCTCGAGCTCGTTGGAGCGCGTCCCCGCGAGGTTGGGGACCGCCAAACAGGACGCGTCCGTGATCTCGGTGCTGACCGTGCCCGGCCCACCCATCACGGTCGCGAGCCAGTGCTGGGAGACCTGGTCGTAGGCGGCCTCGCTGACCGTCAGGTCGACCGTGATGGTGGTCGTGCCCACGTTGCGGGCGGGCGCGGCGGTGGCCGGGTCGGCGGGGCACTCGACCGCCCGGGTCAGCGTCAGTGCAACCGACCGGCTCTCGATGTCGAGCGTGCCGTCGAACGAGAGGGTGGCGCCGTCCCGGTCCAGCTCGGCGCGGAGGGACACGTCGCAGGGCACGTGGGGGCACGGCTCGGTGTCGACCAGGGCGTCGAAGTGCGCGGTCTCGCCCCGCAACCAGCTGAGGCTCTGGTGTTGCAGCACTCCCTGGCCGTCTCCGGTGATCGCCACGTCGAAGGCGTACTCACCGGCAGGCAGGGCGCCGGCGGTGACCCCGTGGCCGTCGACCGAGTGGGGCGGGGGCAGCGCCGCGGCGTCCGCCTCGAGGTTCTGCTGCACCCACGGCGAGGGCTGGTCGATCGTGCGCATGACCAGGTCCCCGTCGCTGGTGACCATGACGGACTCGTCGGTCGCGGGCGCCACGCTGACGCCGTCGCCGGTCGACACCTTGATCCCGCCGGTCGGTGCCTCCGCCGAGCAGCTGATGGTGCAGTCGAGGGCGACGGGCGTGCCGGTGGAGCGCAGCGTGATGTCGTCGGTGGCCAGGGCGAGCGCGGCCGAGTCCTTCACGCCCGCCGGGTTGAACCAGGTGCGGCCGCCCTCGATGTGCACGGTCGGCTCGCCGTCGCGATCGTCGCCGGGACCGGTGGCCAGGAAGGTCAGCTGCGCGCCGCCGTCGAAGCGCAGGACGCCGCCCGCGGCCAGGTCGATGGCGACGCCGGGCCCGTTGCCGGCATCGATCGTCCAGCCGTAGAGCACGGTCTCGCCTTCCTTCAGCGCCCGCGGCCGGGCACCGTCCGAGGTGCGGACGGTCGCGCCGTCGGTCGAGCCGACGGCGCCGACGTCGGTCGGGGCTGCACTGCTGCTGCCGCCGGTCATGGCGACCGTCGCGATGACGCCCGCGGCCACCACCACGCCCACGCTGGCGAGCACGAGCGGCCAGAGACGTGAGCGGCGCTCGCCCCCGAAGTCCAGTTGGTTCTCGGGGTCGAGGTGCGCGGGTGGGCCGGCCCAGCCGTCGAAGCGCGGCTTGCCGGGCCGGTCGACCGGTGGCGCCTGCAACGGATCGACCGTTGCAGGGCGCGCGCCGTTCCCGCCCTCATGGGTGGGCGGCGGTGGCGACAACGGCAGCGGGCGGCGACTCGCAGGGCCGCCGTACTGAGGGGTGGACATTCGCGGGCTTAGCCTTCTCCCCGGCCCAGCTTCGGCGTGAGGCTAGTTGATGCGGCCGCGTAGTTGAACGGTCACGCAGCGGATTCAGCCGCTGGCCGATCCGGAGAGCTTCATGGTCGAGGTGGAGGTGCCGAGCGTCTCGCTCTCGTTGCACCGGGTGGTGAGGTTGGCGGCCACGGTCCCCTCGCCGTCGAGGGCGCTGGCGACCCAGCGCTCGCCGTCCTGCTTCACGTCGGTGATGCGCAGCAGGGCCTGCACGGCCGTGGTCCCGATCCCGGGCACGATGACGTTGGTGAAGCTCTCGTCGTAGCAGTCGATGGGCTGGTTGAACGACAGGTTCATGGTCCCCGCCTCGATCCGGGCCGTGCCCGTGGCCCCGTCGTCCGCGGTGACGTTGACGTCGCACGGGACGGTCACGCAGCCGCTCCCGTCCACGACGAGGTTGACCGAGAACTGCTTGCCGTTCTGGAACGTGAGCTCGCTGGGGATGGCGTCCCCGCTGGGGTCACCGGTGACCGTGAGCGTCAGGGCGAAGGTGCCGTCGACCACGGCGGTGCCCTTGATGCCGGGGGCGTCCACGGCTGCGGGGGCGGGCAGGCCCGCCTGGGCATCGGCGTCGAGGTTCTGCTGCGCCCACGCCGACGGCGCGGCCGCGGTGGTGACGGCCAACGTGGTCCCGTCGGTGACCGAGAGGTTCTCGTTGGGCCCGGGGGCCGCGTCGAGATCGCCGTCCGTGGTGACCTTGACCCCGCCGCCCGGGGCCTCGACCGTGCACGTGGCGGTGCAGTCGAGGGCGACCGGGTTGCCGGTCAGGGCGACCTTGGCGGCCGGGATGTCGAGGCCGATGTCGGCCGAGCGCCCGTCGCCCGCGGGGTTGACCCAGGTGCGCCCGCCGTCCATCTCGATCGCCGGCTCGGGATCGCCGCCGCCGCCCGACGTCCGGGCCCGGTCGACGAAGGTGAGCGTGGCCCCGGAGTCGAACCGCACGACCCCACCGTCGGCCAGGTCGAGCGAGACGGCGGAGGTGCCGGGCGCCTCGACCACCCAGCCGGCCTCGACGCTCTCGCCCTTCTCCAGGGGCCGGGGCTCCTTGTCCCCGACGTGGACCATGACGTCGCCCGCGGTCGACCCCACGGTCCCGAAGACATAGTTGTCGTCGCTGCCACCGCCGCGCAGCAGCACGAACGCCCCGGCGGCCAGTGCCACCACGGCGAGCACCCCGAGCCCGCCGAGCAGCCAGCGCCGCCGGCGCCCGGGCGGCTCCGCCGTCTCGACCAAGGGCGGCGTCCCGCTGGGCCCGCCGGTCGCGGTGTAAGCCGGAGATGCCGGGGTCGAGTACGCCGGCGAGAGCGGAGGAGGGAAGGGATCGGCCCCACCGGACCGGCCCGGAGGCGGAGTCCAGATCTCCGACGGCTCCGACGGCCTCCCGGTATCCGGAGGCGGAGGCCAATCCGGCGGCGCCGGCGGAGGCGCCGGCCACCCCCCACTGCTGGGCGGCTGCCAGTTCGGCGGCACCCCCTCACCCGCCCCAGACGCACCCGGCGGCCCCCACAAGTCGCCAGCCCCACCCCCACCAGGCCCCGGTCCCGCCGGCCCCGGTCCCCGGGTACCAGGCGCAGGATCGCCCCAGAGCCCGCTGCCACCTGTGTCCACGCCCCCCACCCCAGCCCCCGCGCCCGCGCCCGCAGCCGCCGCGCCTGCCGCGCGAAGGGTGCCAGGGTCAGCCCAACGCTCGCTGCCCCGGCCTGCTCCGCCCGCACCCGCCCCAGCGCCGCTGCCGCTGCTGGGGTCGGCCCAGGGCTCGCTACCGCCGTCCCATTCGCCTGTTCCGCCCGGTCCCGCGCCAGCGCCGCCGCGGTTGCTGGGGTCGGCCCAGGGCTCGCTGCCGCCGTCCCATCCGCTTGCTCCAGCCCCTCTCGTGCCAGCGCCGCCGCGGTTGCTGGGGTCGGGGGTGGGGTCGGCCCAGGGATCGCCTCCGCTGCCGGCGGGTGGCGGGGTGGGGGACGGGCGCCACGGCTCGCCCTGTGGCGGGGCCGGCCGCCAGCCCGTGGTGGACGGTGGCGGTGGTGGGGGCGGGGGTGGCGGGGGCGTCCCGGTGCCGGTGGCCTCGTCGTCTTCGGCGGCGGGCGGCGGCCAAGGGCGGGGATCACGGTCGTCTGGGCTCGTCATGTCACGCTCCCTCCGGTCCCCGGGGCCGCCCGGCTCAGCCGAGCGAGACCAACAAACCTTCGCACGTTCGGATGACGACGCGGGCGGCGTCGGCTACCTCCCGTGACGACATCGGGCTCTCGGCCCGTCGTTGCCATCTGCCGATGGCATTTTGCAACGCGCGCCGCACCTCCGACGCATCTGATTCGGAGGTGAGACCGAGGCGGACGTGCAGCGCGGTGCCCTCCACGCCCATGATGCGCTCCATCTCCTCCGCCTCGGTGGGCCGCACCTTGACCCCGCTGGCCCGCAGGGCGTTGAGCAGCCGGATCTCGGCGAACTCGTGGGCCGCGGCCGTGATCCGCTCCAGCTCGGTGGCCAGCACGTCTCCGCCGGGCACCGGGTGCTCGTGCAGGACCGACTCCAGCGCCAGCAGGGCCGAGCGGGCCTTGAGCACGTCGCGCCGCTGGGCGAACTGGCTGAGCAGCACCTCGCGCAGCTCGACCAGCCCGCTGCGCCGGACCAGCTCGGTGGACAGGGCCGTGGCCGTCGTGGCCGCGCCCTGGCGGATCAGGGCCACCGCCAGCCGCACCCCGAACAGGCCGAAGCGGTCGAGCAGGTGCTCGCGCTCCATGGACGTGAGGGCGATCGGCGTCTGCGCCTGCACGAACCGGTCGGCCGACAGGAACAGCGCCTCGGCGTCCTCCCGCGGGGCGCTGGCGATGCAGTCGAGCGCCTTGAACTCGGCCTCCCGCAGCGTGGCGCCGGACTGGGCCAGGAGGCCGGCCACCGGCACGACGGTCTGGGCCAGGCGCCGCACCTTGGGATCCAGGCGGTAGCGGGCCGCGATGCGCTGCGCCGAGGCCATCGAGTCGATGCGGCCCACGCCGACCTCGTCGGCCCGGGACAGCACGGCCACCGCGTTCACCGGCGTGGCCTGGGAGAACTCCTCGTCGTGGAACGCCTCCAGGAAGTTGATGTCCGAGGAGTGCAGGTGGCGCATGAGGTACAGCACCGCGTCGGCCGGCGTGACCTGGTCCTCGCCCGGGGTGAGGAACGCCGTGGTGCGGGCGGACACGTCGGCGGACAGCGAGGCGATGCCGGGCGTGTCGATCAGCGTCATCTGCCGCAGGGAGGACGACGGCCACTCGATCACGAGCCGGCGCACCTCGTCGGCCTCGACCCCGCCCAGGTCGATGGCGATGGCGCCCCCGTCGCGGGAGAACGGCACCTGGCGGGCCTCGCCGTGGTGGGGCTCCAGCGTCGCCCGGTAGGTGATGCCGTCGCGGTACCAGG
This sequence comes from Acidimicrobiales bacterium, assembly GCA_036558145.1. GTDB lineage: Bacteria > Actinomycetota > Acidimicrobiia > Acidimicrobiales > VFJN01 > ZC4RG19. The sequence continues at coordinate 4,920 of DATBGF010000707.1, read as the reverse complement.
TGACGATGCGCGTGCACTCGCCGGCGTCGGTGGGCGCCAGCTCCTCGCCCACGAGGGCGTTGAGCAGCGTCGACTTGCCCGCCTTGACCTTGCCGGCGATGGCCACCCGCAGCGGCTCGTCCAGCCGGTCGAGCACCGCCTGGAGGCGCTGGTTGGCGGAGGGGATGCCGCCGTAGATCTGCGTGGCCTGGGTGAGCAGGCCCCGCACGGAGTCGAGCAGCGGGGACCGGTCGCTCACGTCCGAGCTCCCTGGGCCGAGCGGCCGCCCGCCTTCAGCTCCGGCGCCAGCGTCAGGGCCTTGTCCCGCAGCACGGCGATGCGCTTGAGCTCGGCGTCGACGTCGCGCTGGCGCTTGGCCCGGGTGGCGGCGTCGGACTTGACCGCCTGCTGGGCCGCAGCCAGTGCCTCGCTGGTGGACTGGTGCAGCTCCTCGGCCCGGGTGGCGAAGAAGTCGCGCATGCGCCGCTGGACCCGCCGGAGCGTGTCCCGGGAGTCCTTGCCGACCACGAAGCCCACCTCGTCGGTGTACTTGCGGTGTGCCTGGCGGGCCTGGTTGCGCCGCATGGCCAGCTGGCGCTCCTTCTCGCCCCGCAGTGCCTGGCGGCCCATGAACAGGCCGATGATGATCGTGGCGGGGTTGGCCATGGCCAGGCCGGCCATCCGCCCGAGCATGCCGAACATGAGCAGGCCGCCGTAGCTGCCCCGCAGGGCGGCCATGCCCTGGCCGCCCACGCCCATCTTGTGCGCGTCGATGGCGGTGTTGGCGTCGACCGTGGTGAGGACCTCGGTGGGGTTGGCCACGTCCAGCTGGACCACGATGCCCACGCCGTCCTCGCCGAAGTGCTCGGCCACCTGGGCGGTCAGCGCCTGGGCCCGGGTGTGGAGGAAGGCGTAGTTGCGGACCACGTCCTCGGCGACCCGGCGGTAGAGCCAGGCCTGGAACTCGTCCCACGTCTCGGCGGGGTCGCTGGTCTCGAGGGCGTCGTCGGCTTGCTTGCTGATCGAGCGCAGGCGGCCCCGCAGGTCGTAGTCGACGTCGGCCTGCAGGTCGGTGATGCCGTCGTTGAGCGTCTGCTGCCACTTGGCCACGCCGCTGCGCAGTCGCTCGGCCCGGGCCTTCAGCTCGGTCAGGTTCTGGACCATCGCCTGGGCCTGCTCGGGGTTGTCGAGGGCCTGGCGCTCGGTGGCGAACTGCGACTCGAGCATGCCCGCCACCGCCAGCAGGTCGCTGGCCGCGTTCTTGATGCTGAGCTTCTCGGCGTTGGCCGCGATCTTGTTCTGGAGGTAGCCGGCCAGTGCCGGGAACCCCGACTCGCGGTTGAGGTCGCGGTCGTTGGTGCGCAGGGCGTGGACCCGCAGCGACGAGGACACGCAGAGCAGCTCGGAGGGGATGCGAGCCCGCTTCAGGTGGTCGATGTTGAGGTCACGGATCTTGCGCCACGCCGGGTAGAAGTCGATCTTCGTCAGCACGCACACGACGTTGGGGCACATGCGCCGGGCGGTCTGGAGGAACTCGATCTCGGGGCCCGTGAACTCCTGGCTGGCGTCGGACACGAAGATCACCGCGTCAGCCATCGGGAGCGCCCCGATCGTGGCTGCGCTGTGGGCCGACCCCAGGCCGCCCACACCCGGGGTGTCCACGATGACCAGGCCGTCGCTCAGCAGCTTGCGGGGCAGGAGCACGTCGACCGAGGTCACGCGGCGCTCGCCCGTCGGGTCCGACGCCTCCGTGACGTGCCGGGCCACCTGGTCGACCTCGATCTCCTCCCGGATCGGCTCCCGGTCGGGATCGGAGGGGTCGCCCCCCGGATCGAACAGGACCGCCGCAGCCGGCGGGTCGCCGAAGCCGATGGAGGTCGGGACCGCGGTGGCGATGTCGTCGTCCACCGGGCACACCGGGGCGTTCAGCAGGGCGTTGACCAGCGACGACTTGCCCTGCTTGAACTCGCCGATCACGAACACGTGGAACGCCGGATCGGCCAGGCGCTTGCGGGTCGCGGTCAGCCGCGTCAGCAGGTCCGGGCGCGCGTACGCCTTCGCTGCCTGCCGGCCGAGATCGACCACGGCCAGAGCCTGCTGAACGGTCGCCGACCGTCCGCCGGCGTTGGGGTTCCCCGCCATCTGCGCAACTCCTCCTGCGCCTCAACGCTAATCCAGATCTGCGCTGTGTCCGGACGGGGTCCCCCAATTGCCGCCGTGGCTCAGAGCAGCCCGCCGTCGACGGTGACGTCGTTGTCCTGCACGTCGACGCTGTTGTCCTCGACGCTCTCGTCCACGTTGAAGCTGCCATCCGTGTCGAAGCTGTCGTCGATCGAGTTGTCGGTCTCGGTGACGTCGGTGTTGAACGAGCCCGAGTCGTTGTAGCTGTCGTTGATCGAGTTGTCGGTCAGGGCGGTCTGCGTGGCGTCGTCGGCCACCTGGACCGTGCCGCTGTTGTCGTCGACATCGACGTCCTGGCTCTCCGCGCTGGAGTCGGCCCCGTCGCCGAAGGCGACCGAGGAGCCGTCGTCGGCGGTGATGTCGATGTCGTCGGACTCGACCGAGCCGTCGCCCACGACGGACTCGTCGAAGCTGGAGCCGTCGATCTGGGTGAAGTCGCCGTCGCCGGTGTTGACGTTGGCATCGCCGTTGGTGTCGCTGACGATCACGCCGTCGCCCAGGTTGGCGTTCTCGGCCTCGACGTTGGTGGCGTCGCCCGAGCCGAAGGCTGCCGCGCCCACGGTGGAGTCGGAGATGACCTGGTTGCCGTCGCCGATCACCGAGTCGGTGGCGTCGTCGAACACCGAGCCCTCGACGTCGCCGGTGGCCACGGTCGAGTTGTCGATGTCGCCGCCGGCCTGCACGGCCCCGTCACCGGTGTTGACCTGGGCGTCGTCGCCCGCGGCCACGGCGCCGTCGCCGGACACGACGTCGTTGTCGAAGTCCTGGTTCACGTTGCCGAAGGCGGTGATGTCCTGGTTGACCGAGTTGTCGACCGTGGTGTCCCGGTCGTCGATGTTCGTGACGTCGTTGTCCTCGAACGTCTGGGTCGTGTAGTTGCTGACGGTGGTGAAGTAGTTGAGCTGCTGGAGGACCTGCTCCGCCGGATCGCCGCCGGGGTCCGGGGCCGGAGGCGGCGGCAGCGTGGCGTGGCCGGTGGCTCCCGCGGCCGAGGCGGACGAGGCCGACGAGGCACCGCCGGACGAGCCGGAGGGGCCGTCGAGGCCGTAGGCGGCCCGCACGGCGTCGGCCTGCTCGGGCGGCAGGGCGCCGCACAGGCCGGGCATGGCGTTGAGGACGTCCTCGGCCGTCAGGCCTTCGAGGCCATGGGTGGCCAGGTAGCCGGCCGGGTCGGCAGCCAGCTCGTCCTGGGCCGAGTCGTCACGGAAAAGGTCGAGCAGCATGTCGATGACGCTCATCTCGGGCACTCCCTGTGTTCGTAGCCTCGCCCGCTCGGGAGGCCTTGGGTGCAACGTACGACGGCGCGGGACCCCGCACATCGGGGATCCCCCCGGGGGAGCCCGCTGGGGATGCGGGGGTTCGCGCCGGAGATGCCGGAGTCGGGACGCGGCGAAGCCCCGGCGCCGTTGCCGGGGCGTCGCTCGTAGAGGTGGTGGCCCCGGCGGGGGAAAGCCGGGGCCACCAGGGGGGATCTCAGGACCTCAGAGGAGGCCCTCGTCGATGGTCGTGTCGTTGTCCTGCACGTCGACGCTGTTGTCGGTCTCGCTGGCGTCCAGGTTGAAGGAGTCCTCGGTGTCGAAGCTGTCGTTGATCGAGTTGTCCGTCTGGTCGATGTCCGTGTTGAACGAGTCCGTGTTGTTGAAGCTGTCGTTGACCGAGTTGTCGGTCACGCCGGTCTGGGTGCCGTCGTCGGCGACCTGGATGGTCCCGGTGTTCCCGTCGATGTCGACGTCCTGGGTCTCGGCGCTGGAAGAGGCGCCGTCCCCGAAGGCGACCGACGAGCCGTCGTCGGCGGTGATGTCGATGTCGTTGGACTCGACCGAGCCGTCGCCCACGACCGACTCGTTGAAGCTGGAGTCGCTGATCTGGGTGAAGTCGCCTTCGCCGGTGTTGAGGTTCACGTCGCCGTTGGTGTCGTCGACGATGACGCCGTCGCCCAGGTTGGCGTTCTCGGCCTCGACGTTGGTGGCGTCGCCCGAGCCGAAGCTGGCGGCCCCGACGTCGGAGTCGGAGATGACCTGGTTGTCGTCACCGATGACCGAGTCGGTGGCGTCGTCGAACACCGAGCCGCCCACGTCGCCCGTGGCGATCGTCGAGTCCTCGATGTCGTCGCCGGCCTGCACGGCCCCGTCGCCTGTGTTGACCTGGGCGTTGTCGCCCGCGGCCACGGCCCCGTCGCCGGACACGACGTCGTTGTCGAAGTCCTGGTTGACGTTGCCGAAGGCGGTGATGTTCTGGTTCACCGACTGGTCGACGGTCGTGTCACGGTCGTCGATGGTGGTGGTGTCGTTGTCCTGGAAGTACTGCTCGGTGTTGTTGATGACGTTCGTGTAGTGGTTGATCGACTCGATCGCCCCGGACAGGCCGCCACCCTCGTAGCCGCCACCGCCACCACCCGCCGGAGGCGGAGGCAGGACCACGTTGCCGCTGCCGGCGAACGAGGCCGCACCACCCTGGGTCGCGCCACCCTCGTTGCCCTGGAGGGCGTTCAGCACCCGAGGCATCTCGGCCTCGATGTCCTGGCTGGTGACGTTGCCGAGGCCGACCTGGTTGAGGTAGCCCTCAGGGTCGGACGAGAACTGCTCGTGCTCGCTGTTGTCCGAGAAGATGCCGATAAGGGTGTCGAGGAGAGACATCGCTCCGTTGCTCCTGTCCTTCGGGCCACCCGCCTCTCGAGCGACCTCCTGTGTGGCTGCACCGTACGGACCCCAGGGCGGGCGGCCATCGGGGAACACCCCCGGCCCATCACCGCCACCCGTA
>DATBGF010000706.1:0-7158 GCA_036558145.1 Acidimicrobiales bacterium | reverse complement strand
GATGACTGACCTCGTCGAGCCCGGCGTCGCGGGGCCGGACGGCGCCGAGCCCGGGCGGGAGGAGCGCGGGCGCCGCGTCGAGCTCGCGTCCGCCGGGTGCTTCGTGGTGGCCACGCTGGCTGCGCTCGCCCTCGCGGTCGTGTACTGGCAGGGCGGCCAGCCCCAGGCCGAGGGCGTGCTGCTGGCCGTGACGCTCGGCGGCATCGGGATCGGGATCGTGCTGTGGGCCAAGCACTTCATGCCCACCGACGAGGTGGCCGAGGACCGCCATCCGCTGGAGTCCAGCGAGGAGGAGATCGCCGAGTTCACCGAGGACTTCGCGGCCGGCCAGTCGACCCTCGCCCGGCGCCGGATCCTGGTCGCCACCGCCGGCGGGGCCTGCGCCGCGCTCGGGGTGGCCCTGGTGTTCCCGGTCCGCTCGCTGGGCCCCCGCCCGGGGCGGGGCCTGAAGGAGACGCCGTACAAGAACGCGCCGATCCGGGTCGTGACCGAGTCCGGGGACCCCGTGCGCCCCGCCGACCTCGAGGTCGACGGCTTCATCACCGTGTGGCCCGACGGCTACACGGATGCGGCCGACGCCTCCACGCTGCTGATCCACTTCCGGCGGGACCAGGACTTCCAGCCGCGGCCCGGCCGCGAGGACTGGACCGTGGACAACATCGTCGCCTACTCCAAGCTCTGCACCCACGTGGGCTGCCCGGTCGGCCTGTACCAGGCCCAGCTGGGACTGCTGCTGTGCCCGTGCCACCAGTCCACGTTCGACGTGATGCAGGGCGCCCGGCCGGTCTTCGGGCCCGCCGCCCGGGCGCTGCCCCAGCTGCCCCTGGCCAAGGACGACAGCGGGTTCATCATCGCCACCGACGACTTCTCCGCCCCGGTCGGGCCCGGCTTCTGGGACCGGGGCCGGTGAGCGACGTGGGCACGCCGGGCGCAGCGCCGCGGCGACGGCGCGGGCCCGAGCACCTGCTGACCCATCGCCTGGCCCGCTGGGTCGACAGCCGGCTGGGCACGGCCAAGCTGGCCCGCACCGCGCTCAACAAGGTGTTCCCCGACCACTGGTCGTTCATGTTGGGCGAGCTGGGCCTGTACTGCTTCATCGTGCTGGTGCTGACCGGCGTCTACCTCACGTTCTTCTTCAGCCCGAGCCTGAACACGGTCATCTACCAGGGCAGCTACGGCCCCCTGCGCGGCGTCGAGATGTCCGAGGCGTACCGCTCGGCGCTGGAGATCAGCTTCGACGTGCGGGCCGGGCTGGTGATGCGCCAGATCCACCACTGGGCCGCCCTGCTGTTCCTGGCCTCGCTGGGCGTGCACCTGGCGCGTGTGTTCTTCACCGGAGCGTTCCGCCGGCCGCGGGAGCTCAACTGGATCATCGGCTGCACGCTGCTGATCCTGGCCATGCTCAACGGCCTGTTCGGCTACTCGCTGCTGGACGACCAGCTGTCGGGTACCGGCCTGCGGATCGTCTACTCGATCACCCTGTCGGTCCCGCTGGTCGGGACGTGGCTGGCGTCGCTGCTGTTCGGGGGCGAGTTCCCGGGGCCCGACATCATCTCCCGGCTCTACGTCATCCACATCCTGCTCGTGCCCGCGGTGATCACGATCCTGCTCACCGCCCACCTGGCCATCCTCGTGCGCCAGAAGCACACGCACTTCCCCGGCCCCGGCCGGCGCGACGACAACGTGGTCGGCGAGCGCATGTGGCCCACCTACGCGGCCAAGGCGCTGGGCCTGTTCTTCCTGACCTCCGCGCTGCTGGCCTTCCTCGGCGGCGTGTTCCAGATCAACCCCATCTGGATCTACGGCCCGTTCAACCCGGCCGAGGTGTCCGCGGCCAGCCAGCCGGACTGGTACATGGGCTGGCTGGACGGCGCGCTGCGGATCATGCCGCCGTGGGAGATCCGCGCCTTCGGGTTCGAGATCCCGAACCCGTTCTTCCCCGGCGTGCTGCTCGCCGGCCTGACGTTCACGCTGCTGTACGCCTGGCCGTTCCTGGAGGCCCGCGTGACCCGGGACCACGCCGAGCACCACCTGCTCGACCGGCCCCGGCAGCGGCCGGTCCGCACCGCGCTCGGCATGGCCACGATCTCCTTCTACGTGGTGCTGTTCCTGGGCGGCGCGGCCGACGTGCTCGGCGCCACCTTCGGTCTCTCGGTCAACGCCATCCTGTGGACGTTCCGCTTCCTGTGCCTGCTGGCGCCGCCGGTCGTGGGCGTCGTGACCTACCAGCTGTGCAAGGAGCTGGCGGCCCGCGACGGCGTCCCCACCGCCTCCCGCGTCACCGTTCGTGAGATCCCCCGGCGACTCCGTCACGGGGAGGAGCCGGACGAGGCCGAGCGGGAGTCCCCGGCCCTGCGGTCCTGACAGCAACCTCTCAGCAACTTCTCAACACTTGTCGCGACAACCAGTCGCTATTCGTGCGGAAGTGGGGGAGAATCTTTACTCATGAGGGCTCCGCCGCTCCTCGCCGTGGTCGCACTCGCGTCCATGTGGGCCTCCAGCGGCTGTGCGTCGGGCTACCAGTACATCAAGAACGACGACATCGGGGTCTACGCCAAGGTCCCCGCCGGCTGGACGGTCTTCGACGAGGCCGACCTCTTCCCCGGAGCCAGCGAGCGCGACCTCGAGCGCATCTCCCAGGTGCGGTGGACCCGGACCTTCTACGGGGGCGACGACGGGCAGGGCGTCGAGGCCTCGACGACGAGGGGCGGCCCGGTGCCCGCCGGCCAGGTGTCGATCCTGGCGGTCCCCCCGCAGGCCCGCGAGGTCCTCGACCTGAGGACGATGCGGGGCGGCGGCGACCCCAACGCCGACCCGATCACCCTGCAGCAGCAGGGTGGGTCGCCCACGGGAGAGCAGTACAGCGTCGTGTCGGACGAACCGGTCTCCATGGCCGGCGGCTACAGCGGCCTCCACACCGTGTACGCCGTCGCCGGCCAGGGTGATCCCTACATCGTGGACCAGACCGTGCTGCGCAGCGCGGACTCGTCGCGCATCGTGCTGTTCACGGTGAGCTGCACGGAGCAGTGCTACTCGGAGACCTACAAGAACCAGATCAAGTCGCTCGTCGACTCGTGGACGATCCAGGAGGTGCAGTCGTGACGACCCCGACGCCGGACCAGCCGGGCGAGGCCGCGGACACCCCGGCGGACGAGCCTGTGATGACCGACCCGGGCCCCAAGCCGATCCCGGCCAGGATCGTGCACGAGGCGCGCTCCCGGGAGGCACGCGTCACCCGCAAGCCGATGGCGTTGTGGGACCGGGTGAAGTTCCTGCTGCTGATCGTCCTGCTCTTCTGGTTCTTCGTGTGGTCCGAGTACTCGGACCCCAACCCGTTCAACACCGTCGGCGACGCCCTGCGCGACACGGCGCGGTCCAAGTGGCCGCTGTTCGTGCTGTTCGGCATCGAGGCGCTCCGCCAGATCCACTACCTGATCGCCGAGCACTGGGCGGGCTACAACCAGTTCTGGACCAAGTCGGTGTTCGGTCGCTTCGAGAAGCGCATGGGCCGGATGAACGACTGGAACCGCTTCCGCCTGGCGCGTGCGTTCAAGGTCCTGATCGCCATCGCCATCCTCAGCATCGTCCTCGGCACGATCTACGACGTGACGCCGGCGACGGCGCTGGTCGAGCTGCCGGCGCGGGTCTGGAAGCTGCTGCCGTTCGCGTTCCAGCTCATGTTCGGCATGTTCATCATCGTCGGCCAGTTCGCCTTCCTGTTCTGGTTCCTGTCCCGGGGCGGGGTCGACACCTACATGCCGGAGGAGGTCGAGCAGCGCTTCAGCGACGTGTGGGGCCAGGACGCCGTGCTCGACCGCGTGAAGGAGAGCATGATCCTGCTGGACAAGCCGGACCTGATCGAGGAGAAGGGCGGCGAGGTGCCGTCGGGCATCCTGCTCTGGGGCCCGCCCGGCACCGGCAAGTCGCTGATGGCCTCGGCCGTCGCGGGCGAGACCGGCAAGCCGTTCGTGTCGGTCGACCCCGGCGCCTTCGTCAACATGTTCATGGGCGTCGGGGTCCTCAAGGTGATGAGCCTGTTCCGCAAGCTGCGCCGGCTGGCCCTGCGCTACGGCGGGGTGATCGTCTTCTTCGACGAGGCCGACTCGCTCGGCAACCGCGGCGGGATGATGCCCGGCCCGCTGGGCGGCCAGATCGCCTCGCCGTGGGACGACGCCCACGACCACCTGCGCTGGCTGTCGCCCGAGTCGCAGTCCGCGGTGCTGACCGCCTCGCTGAGCCCGGCCACGCCCGACGACTCGCCTCCCCGCAAGGCGGACCGGGTGATCATGGGCGGCATGGGCGGGGGTGGCATGGGCACGCTCCAGGCGCTCCTGTCCCAGATCTCCGGCCTCAAGAAGCCGCGCGGCCTGCTCAACCGCTACGGCCGGCGGATGCTCGGCATGAGGCCCAAGCCCCCGCCCAAGTACCGCATCCTCATCATGATGGCCACCAACATGCCCGAGGCCCTCGACCCGGCGCTGCTGCGGCCGGGGCGCATGGACCGCATGTACAAGGTCGGCTACCCCTCCAAGGACGGCCGCCGCAAGACGTTCGAGGGCTACCTCGACAAGGTGTCCCACGAGCTCACCGAGGAGGAGGTCGAGCGGCTCGCCACCATCACGCCCTACGCCACCGGCGCCAGCATCAAGGACATGGTGAACGAGGCCCTCATCAACGCCATCCGCGAGGGGCGCGAGGTGGTCACCTGGGGCGACATGATGGCGGCCAAGCACCTCAAGGAGCTGGGCCCGCCCGAGGACGTCGAGTACATCGAGCGGGAGCGCCACGCCATCGCCGTGCACGAGGCGTGCCACGCGGTGTCCGCCTACCGCACCCGCAAGCACCTCTCGATCGACCTCGCCACCATCGAGAAGGGCGGCACCTACCTCGGCATGGTCCGCAGCGTGAAGCCCGAGGACCAGTTCACCCGCTGGCGCAGCGAGTACGAGGCCGACATCGTCGTGTCGCTGGCCTCGCTCGCCGGGGAGCGGCTGTTCTTCGGCGGCGACAACTCGTCGGGCGTGTCCGGTGACCTCGAGTCGGCCACCACGGTGGCGATGATGATGGAGGGCTACTGGGGCATGGGCCAGACCGTGACGTCGCACGGCGTGACCCACAAGGTCGGCATCGGCGGCGGCGGGCGCCCGGGCGGCAGCGACGAGGACCAGCGCGACCTGCTCAAGGGGGACCTGGGCGGGCGGATCGAGGACAACCTCGCCGGACTGCTCGACCGGGCCGAGGCCCTGCTCACCGAGCACCGGGCCGAGGTCATGCGCCTGGCGCACGCGCTGGAGACGTACAAGACGATCGCCGGCGAGGACGTCGTCGCCGTCATCGAGGGGACCGAGGGCCCGCTCATCGACGGCCGGGCCTACGTCAACGAGCGCTTCGTCGACGCCATGGAGGCGTTCCACGCCTCTGTGATGTTCGCCCACACCTCGCACGAGCCGGTGGCCGTCCCGCTGCCGCTGGTGTTCACCGAGCCGCCCGAGGACGAGGTCGTGGCGGCCACGGTGCCCGCCGGCGGCAACGGCTATCAGACCTTGGGCGGGCTGGCGCAGCGCACGCCCAAGAGCCCGTCCGACCCCGGCGGCAACGGGTCGCCCGACCCGGGAGGCAACGTGTCGCCGGGAGGCAACGGGTCCGACTGAGCCGCGACCGCGGCGCGCCTCACACGTTGCGCGGATGGCTCACGTTTGTCGCGCGTTGCGGTGCTGCGTTGCCTGGAGGCCTCGCTGTCGAGCTGCGGCCCGGCCGCCAAATCGCGGACTCTTGGGCTGTGGCTCACGCCCTACACGCTCGGCCTCTCACACCTTCACGGTGCGGTGCGTCGCGGGGTCGGCGCTGCTGCCCACGTGGAGCCGCACGATGCCGGCCGAGCGGGCCGAGGCGCGACCGAGCATGTCCGGGGACAGCTCGAACTCGACGTTGGCGACCATCCCCGGCGCCACCGTCACCCGCCGGAACGCCTTGAGCGTGCGCAGCGGGCGCGGGTCCGATCCCCGGGCCTCGTCCAGGTAGACCTGCACCACCTCGTCCCCGGGGCGGGTGCCGGTGTTGACCACCGGAACGGTCAGCTGCACCCGGCCGTCGGCCGTCTCCCGGGTCGTGATGCGGCCGTGCTCGAAGGTCGTGTAGCTGAGCCCGTAGCCGAACGGGTAGGCGGGGGAGCGGCCGGTCGCCTCCATCATCCGGTAGCCGTGCAGCGAGGTGAAGCGGGCCGTCCGGCCCCCGCCCAGCGGCGGGAGCTGCTCGGCCGCCCGGGGCCAGGTGCAGGGCAGGCGGCCGCCCGGGTTCACGTCCCCGAACAGGGCCCGCGCCACCGCGTGGCCGCCCTCGGCGCCGGGGTACCAGGCCATGAGGATGGCCCCGGCCTGCTCCCGCCAGGACTCGGCCACGACGGGCGCCCCGCCCACGAGGACCACGATCGTGCGGGGGTTGGCGGCGGCGACCGTGCGGATCAGCGCCTCGTCGGCGGGCGGGAGGGTCAGCACGGCGCGGTCGCGCCCCCGACGGAGGGGCCACTCGCCCGCGTCGTGCACCTCGGGGCCGGCCACCACGACGGCCACGTCGGCCGCGGCCGCGGCCAGCCGGGCGCCGTCCAGGTCGCTCCCGGACTGGACGTCGAGGTTGATGACCATGCGGTCGGACATGGCCCGCAGCCCGTCGAGGATGCTCGCGCTGGGCGCCCGCTCGGCCCGCCCGGCCGCCAGCGGGGCGCCGGCCCGGGTCCCCAGCACGGCCATGGTCGCCACCTCCGCCCCGTCGAGCGGCAGCACGGGATGGCCGGCGGCGGGCCCGATGCGGACCGTCTCGTTGCGCAGCAGCACCAGCGAGCGCTCGGCCACCTCCCTCGCCAGCGTCCGGTGGGCGGCGCCGCCGAGCGCGGCGGGCACGTAGCGGTCCGGCTCGCCCCCGCCCGCCTCGCCGGTCCGGTCGGCGAACCACACCTGGCGCCGCATCACCCGCAGGGCGGCGTCGTCGACCCGACCGGCTGCCAGGCGGCGGAAGCGCACGAGCCGGGCCAGGTTGCGGAACCGCCAGGCGAACGGCAGCTCCACGTCCAGGCCCGCGGCGACGGCCTGGGCCGAGCGCACGCCGAGCACGAACCCGCTGACCGTGAACCCGTCGAAGTCCCACTCGTCCTTGAGCACCTCG
>DATBGF010000705.1:0-2933 GCA_036558145.1 Acidimicrobiales bacterium | reverse complement strand
CCATCGAGCGATAGGTCTACCAGTTCGTCTACCACCCGTCTCCTGCACCTCAGGTGCACGAATTCGGGGTGGTAGACGAATTCGTCGGCTGCTGGCTCGAACCAACGCCGCGGCAAACTGCACCGGTCTCTACCAGGAAAGACCTGCTCACGACGAAGGCCCGAGCCGGGTGGCTCGGGCCTTCGTGTGGTACCCCCCCTGGGACTCGAACCCAGAACCTGCGGATTAAGAGTCCGTTGCTCTGCCAGTTGAGCTAGAGGGGCACGCCCCGGTGTCCCGGGGTCGATCAGCCTACCCGACCGACCGGGAAGGGCGTCCAGCCACTACCGCTACAGGGCGTTGATCACCGTGCCCAGGTCGGCGATGCGCAGGAGCAGGGGGTTGTCGATGACCTGGGCCACCGCGTCGGCCACGCTCACCTGGTGGACCCGGGCGTGCTGGGCCAGGATGCCGGCCACGATCGGGGCCGAGAACGAGGTGCCGGACCAGCGGGCCCAGTTGTAGAAGTTGTCGGGGTCGGGGTCGACGGGGCTGGTCGGGGTCTCGGCGCCCTCGAACTTCTGGAAGAACGTGCTGACGATGTCCACGCCGGGGGCGCAGGCTCGGACCCAGGGGCCGTAGTTGCTGAACAGGGCCGGGCCGTCGGGGCCGATGGCGCCGACGCCGACCACCTCGGGCAGTGACGCCGGGATCGTGGGGGTGCACACGCCGTCGTTGCCCGCCGAGGAGACCACCACGTAGCCCCGGGCCTGCGCCTCGAGGATGGCCCCGGCCAGCACGTCGCCGTGCTCCATCACGTAGCCGCCGAAGCTCAGGTTGAGCACGCAGCCCCGGTCGCCCTGGCCGTTGCGGGCCGGCAGGGCGTCGATGCGGGTGGCGATGTCGACCTCGTTGCCGTCGCCCTCGGGGGCGAGCACGTGCCACACCTCGACCTTGGCGCCCGGTGCCACCTGCTCGACCAGGCCGGCGATGAACGTCCCGTGCCCGGCCGCGGGGTCGAGCAGGTTGTCGGCCGGGACCGAGTCCGGCACCTCGGCGGCGGCCGCCGGGCTGCCGCCGGGCAGGACGAACGCCTGGAGCTGCTGGAGCGCCTGTGGCTTCAGGTCGGCCGCGGTGGCCAGGCCGGTGTCCAGCACGATGACGTCGGGCTGGGGCCCGGGCTGACCCGTGATGTTGCCCAGCAGGTCCGCCACCGTGGCCGCGTCCTCCTCGGTGACCGGGACCGCGCTGCTGCGCCGCCGGCCCGTGGCGATGTACTGGCTGGCGTACACGGGGGAGGCGTACACGGGGGAGGCGTACACCGGCGACGCGTAGACAGGGGACGCGTAGACCGGCGAGGCGTAGACGGGCGACGCATAGACCGGGGAGGCGTAGACGGGCGACGCGTACACGGGGGAGGCGTACACCGGTGACGCTGAGGTGCCACCCGCGCACCCGCCGCGCAGCGCGGGGTGGGGACCGCAGCAGCACTCGGTCGCGCAGTGGGCGAAGAACACGTGGTTGGGCTGGGAGCGGATCCCGAACGTGGCCAGCTGGCGCACGAGCTGCGGGACGTCCGGTACGCCCACGATGCGGACGTAGCGCCCGTCCATCAGGTCCAGGCCCTGGGCCTGGAGCTCGGCGCGCGGGTAGAGCCGGCGGGCGATGCCCAGGGCCTGCTCGGCGTCGGCCTTCGCGGTGATCACCTGGCCGGGCGCGTAGGCGAAGCCCTGGTGCTGGTCCACCTTCACCCGGTCGCGCCAGCCGCGCTCCGCGGCCTCCTTGCCCGGGCCGTCCTTGCCTTCGCCGTGCTTGCCCTCGTCCGTCATCCCGGTGTGCCTCCTGGTCGCTCGTGTACAGAGATTGCCGCGCGCACGGCGATACCGGTACGGAGCCGTCTTCTACCATCCCGGAGCGTGCCGGATGAGGCGGTGACGATCGAGCTGCGGGCGCTCGCCGAGGACCGCCACCGCGATCCCGCGGCGGTGCGGGCCCGCGCGGCCGAGCTGCTGGACGATCCGGCCCAGCCGCGGGCCGTGGCTCTGGTGGCCGAATGGGTCCTCGGCCTGGCGCTGCACGAGCTGGGCGAACCGGGCGAGGCCGCCACGCACCTGCGGCGGGCGGCGCGCCTGGCGGGCCGGGCCGGGGACGCCGAGACCGAGGCGCTGGCGCGCGCCGGCCTCGCCATCTCGCTGCTCAGCCTGGGGCGGACCCCCGCGGCGCGCCGCGAGATCGCCCTGGCCGACGAGCGGGCGCCCCAGGCGGCCCGGGGCCGGGTGGACTTCCTGCACGCGCTGGTCCTCCAGCGGGTGGGGGAGCTGGACCACGCCCTGGAGCGCTACCGCCGCGCCCTGCCCCGGCTGCGCCGCGACGGCGACGACCACAGCCTGGCCCGGGCCCTGCTGAACCAGGGCACGCTGCGCGCCTACCAGGGCGACACCGACGCGGCGCTGGCCGACTTCGTCGAGGTCGAGGCGCTGGCCGGCCGGCTCGGGCTGCCGGTGCTGGTGGCGATGGCGGCCCACAACGCCGGGTTCGCGCTCGGCCGCCGGGGCGCGGTGGGCGACGCGCTGGGCGCCTTCGACCGGGCCGAGGCCGCCTACCGCGAGCTGGGCGACCCGCCCCGGCTCGTGGCCGTGCTGGCGTCGGACCGCTGCGACGTGCTGCTGCAGGTCGGGCTGGCCGACGACGCCCGCGCCGCGGCCGAGGGCGCGGTAGCCGCGCTGGAGGGCGTGGACGCCGCCCACCGGGCCGAGGCCCGGCTCCTGCTGGCCCAGGCGTGCCTGGCGGCGGGCGATCTCGACCGGGCCGCGGCCGAGGCGGCGACCGCGGGCGACGCCTTCCGCTCCGCCCGCCGGGGGCCGTGGGCGGCGCTGGCCGGCTACGTCGGCATGCAGGCCACGATCCGCGCCCGCGAGGACGACGTGGTCCCCCCGGCGGCGCTGCTGACCCGG
>DATBGF010000704.1:0-3408 GCA_036558145.1 Acidimicrobiales bacterium | reverse complement strand
CGACCCCGACGTCGACCTCGTGGTCGAGGTGATGGGTGGCGTCGACCCTGCCCGCACCCTGATCCTCGACGCGCTCAAGAACGGCAAGCCGGTCGTCACGGCCAACAAGGAGCTCGTGGCCAAGGCCGGCGCCGAGCTGTTCGCCGCGGCCGAGGCGGGCGGCGTCGACCTGCTCTTCGAAGCGGCGGTCGCCGGCGGCATCCCGCTCGTGCGCCCGCTGCGCGAGTCGCTCCTGGGCGAGCCCATCCGCCGCATCATGGGCATCGTCAACGGCACCACCAACTACATCCTCACCCGCATGACCGAGGCCGGGGCCAGCTACGCCGACGCCCTGGCCGAGGCCCAGAGCCTGGGCTACGCCGAGCGCGACCCCACCGCCGACGTGGAGGGTTACGACGCCGCCGCCAAGGCCGCCATCATCGCCTCCATCGCCTTCGGCGTGCGGGTCGTGGCGGGCGACGTCTACCACGAGGGCATCTCCAACCTCACGACCGCCGACATCGACTACGCCGCCAAGATGGGCTACGTCGTCAAGCTCCTGGCCGTGGCCGAACAGCACGACAGCGTCATGGCCGGCGCTAGCGCCGGCGGTGGAGATAGGGGCGACGTCGCCGTGCGGGTCCACCCGGCGATGGTGCCGGAGGACCACCCGCTGGCCTCGGTGCGCGACAGCTTCAACGCCCTGTTCGTCGAGGGCGAGGCCGTCGGCGACCTCATGTTCTACGGGCGGGGCGCGGGTGGCGATCCCACGGCCAGCGCCGTGCTGGGCGACCTGATCGACGCCGCGCTCAACCGGGCCAAGGGCAGCCACGCCAGCGTCGGCACGCTGAGCAAGGCCCGCATCCGGCCCATCGACGAGATCGAGAGCGCCTACTACCTCAACCTCGACGTGGTGGACCGGCCCGGCGTGCTGGCGGCCGTGGCCGGCGTCTTCGGCAACCACGGCGTCTCGATCCGGTCGATGGAGCAGGAGGGGCTGGGCGGCGAGGCCCGCCTCGTGTTCATCACCCACGTGGCCCGGGAGGCCGACATGCAGGCCACCATCCGGGACCTCCACCACCTCGACGCCGTCGACCGCATCACCTCCGTCCTCCGGGTCATCGGTCGATGAAGTACGTCTCCACCCGGGGCCTGGCCCCGATCCTCGACTTCTCGGACGTGCTGCTGGCCGGCCTGGCCGCCGACGGCGGGCTCTACGTGCCCGAAGCCTGGCCCGACCTGCCCGAGGGCTGGGACGAGCCCCGGCCCTACGCCGACCTGGCGACCGAGCTCATCTGGCCCTACGTCGAGGGCTCGTCCCTGCCCCGGGCCGTGCTCGAAGACCTGGTCCGCGAGGCCTACGCCACCTTCGACCACCCCGAGGTGTGCCCGCTGGTCGAGGTCGAGCCCGGCCTGCACGTGGTGGAGCTGTTCCACGGCCCGACGCTGGCGTTCAAGGACGTGGCGCTCCAGCTGGTGGGCCGGCTGTTCGACTGGGAGCTGACCCGCCGGGGCGAGCGGGCGACGATCGTCGTGGCCACGTCCGGCGACACGGGATCGGCCGCCATCGCGGCGTGCGAGGGCCGGCCCATGCTCGACATCGTCGTGCTGCACCCCGCGGGCCGGGTGTCGGACGTGCAGCGCCGCCAGATGACCACCGTGGACGCCCCCAACGTCCACAACGTGGCCATCGAGGGCACCTTCGACGACTGCCAGGACCTGGTGAAGGCCCTGTTCGCCGACGCCGGGCTGCGGGACCGGGTGGGCCTGGCCGCCATGAACTCGATCAACTGGGCCCGGGTCGCGGCCCAGATCGTCTACTACGCGAGCTCGACCGGGGCCGTGGGGCCGTGCGACGTGGCCGTGCCCTCCGGCAACTTCGGCAACATCTTCGCCGGGTGGATCGCCCGCCGCGGCGGCGCCCCCATCGAGCAGCTGATCATCGGGTCCAACAGCAACGACATCCTGACCCGCTGGTCCCGGTCCGGCGATTTGGCCCAGACCGGTGTGGTGCCCACGCTGAGCCCCAGCATGGACATCCAGGTGTCGTCCAACCACGAGCGGCTGCTGTTCGAGCTGCTGGGACGGGACGGAGCCGCCACCGCCGACCTCATGGGCCGGTTCCGGGGCCTGGGCTCGGTCGAGGCGCCCCACGACCCGACCATGGTGGGGGCCAGCCTCGCCGACGACGCCACGCTGGACGAGATCTCCGACCTGTACCACCGCACCGGCTACCTGGCCGACCCCCACACCGCGGTCGGGATCGGCGCGGCGCGGGCGTGCCGGGGCCGCGACGACGGGGAACGGCCGGTCGTGTGCATGGCCACGGCCCACCCGGCGAAGTTCCCCGATGCGGTCGAGCAGGCCACCGGCATCCGCCCCGAGCTGCCCCCGCACCTGGCCGACCTGCACGAGCGGCCGGAGCGCTACGACCTGCTCGGCAACGACCTCGACGCCGTGCGTGCCTACGTGGAGTCCCGCGTCGCTCACTAACTAACGTGAGCGGGATGGGGGGAATGACCGTGCGGCGCGCCCTGGGCGCGCTCATCCTGGCCGGGATCGTGGCCGCCTGCGGGGGCGACGACGATGCCGGCGGCCATGCCGGGGACACCACCACGACGACCGCGGACGCCGGACCGGAGGCGACCGGCACCACGCTCGGCGGCAACGCGGGGGTGCAGCGCAGCGACGCGGCGCAGTCCTACGTCGATGCGATCACCGACGCGTCGTCGACCGGGGCGGCCGTGAGCCAGAGCGAGGACCAGAACCGCTGCTTCGCCGAGGCGTACGTCGACACCGTGGGCGCCGACGCGCTGGCCGCGGCCGTGTCCCCCGAGGACGTCAGGGGGAACCCGGGCTTCAACCCGGACGAGCTCGGCATCGTCATGACACCGGAGCAGCAGGACGCCTTCTACGCCGGGCTCAAGCGCTGCATCGACACGAAGGGCTTCTTCGTGGGCGTCGTCGCGCAGGGGTCGAACTGGACCCCGGACCAGACGGCGTGCGTGGCCGGCCACCTCGACGACACCGCCCTCGAGCGCATCCTCGTGGCCGGCTTCGACGGCGACACCGCGCCGGTCGAGTCCGACCAGGACTTCACCGCGATCATCGACGGTCTGATCGGAGCCTGCCCCGACGCCATGGCCGCGGCCGGGTACGGCTAGCGGCCGTGCCCGAGGACGGATCGGGTTAGAGGTCCCGGGAGGCCGACTGCGAGACTGAGCAGGTGAAGTACGTCATCTGCGTCCCCGACGGCTGC
Organism: Acidimicrobiales bacterium; assembly: GCA_036558145.1. GTDB lineage: Bacteria > Actinomycetota > Acidimicrobiia > Acidimicrobiales > VFJN01 > ZC4RG19. The sequence continues at coordinate 170 of DATBGF010000704.1, read as the reverse complement.
GCTGACGAGCCCCTCGACGCGCTGGGCGGGCGCACCCCGCTGGAGGCGGCGGCGATGCCGACGCTGGCCCGCCTGGCGGCCCGCGGCGAGGTGGGCCGCGCCGCGGTGATCCCCCCGAAGATGGCGCCGGGCAGCGACGTGGGCAACATGTCGATCCTCGGCTACGACCC
>DATBGF010000703.1:0-4360 GCA_036558145.1 Acidimicrobiales bacterium | reverse complement strand
TGACCGTCTCGATCGTGCCGAGCATGGCCCGGCTGCGCGGCGCGCTGACCAGCAGGTAGAGCGACTCGGGCGTGGTGACCACGAAGTTGGGCGGCCGGCGCACCATCGACGACCGCTCGCTGGCCGTGGTGTCGCCGGTGCGCACGCCCACCCGCAGGTCGGGCGCGGCGTAGCCCAGCTCGGCCGCCACCTCGGCGATCTCCCGCAGCGGGCGCTCCAGGTTCTCGGCGATGTCGACGGCCAGGGCCTTGAGCGGCGACACGTAGGCGATCTGGGCCCGGCCGGCCACGTCGACGCCGCGGGCGTGGGCCCGGTACAGCCGGTCGATCCCCACCAGGAACCCGGCCAGCGTCTTGCCCGACCCGGTGGGCGCGGCGATCAGCGTGTCGTGGCCCGCGGCGATGCGCTGCCAGCCGTCGTGCTGGGGCGGCGTCGGCCCGTCCGGGAAGCGCCGCTCGAACCAGGTCGCCACCGCCGGGTGGAACCCCTCGGCGGGCACGACCGGCTCGACCGGCTCGACCGGGAACAGCGAGAGGGGCTCGACGGTGGGCTTGAGGGTGGTCGCCATGGGCTGCGCCCGAGCGTAACCACCGGGTGTGACAGCCACCGGGTGACATTGGCCCGGGACACGCACTCAGCGGCTTCACGTCAGCACGGAGCGAGCGTATGCTGGGGCGAACGACCGCGGCCCTGGGGAGGCGGCAGTGCAGGTGATCGGCGCAGGCTTCGGGCGGACCGGCACGCTCTCGCTGAAGGCGGCGCTGGAACAGCTCGGCTTCGGCCCGACGTTCCACATGCTCGACCTGATCGGCGACCCGTCGTCCCTGCCGTACTGGCGGGCGGCGGTGGACGGCCAGGAGGTCGACTGGCACGCGGCGTTTCGCGGCTGGGGCTCGACGGTCGACTGGCCGGGCTGCGCGTTCTGGGAGCAGCTCGCGGAGACCTGGCCCGACGCCAAGGTGATCCTCACCGTGCGCGACCCCGAGGCCTGGCACGAGAGCTGCACCAACAGCATCTACGCCGCCTACCAGGCGGGGCAGAGCGGCGAGCTGCGCCCCCAGGAGGCGCGGGCCGACCCGTCCGCGGAGGTCTTCGCCGTCATCACCGACCTGATCTGGAACGGCTCGTTCCAGGGCCGGTTCGCCGACAAGGACTACGCCATCGAGCGGTTCCACCGGCACAACGAGGACGTCCGGCACAAGGTCCCGGCCGGCCGCCTGCTCGAGTGGAACGCGGGCCAGGGGTGGGAGCCGCTGTGCGCCTTCCTCGGCGTCGAGGCCCCCGCGACCCCGTTCCCGCACCTCAACGACACGGCCACGTTCCGCCAGATGGTCGGGCTCCCCGCCCGCCCCTGACCCGTCCGGCGGCTACGGCGCGACGGGCTCGCCCAGCGGGCGGCCTTCGAGCCGGTCGTCCACGATGGCCAGGAACTTCGGGCAGGTACGGGGGTCGTCCGCCGGGCAGGCCAGGGCGTGGACCAGGGCCACGCGGGCGAGCTCGGCGTCGCGGACCAGCTCGTCGAGCTCGGCGATCTTGCCCCGGATCAGATCGTCCCGGCTCTCCCGTCCGTCCTGGCCGCCCATCATGCGGGCGATCTCGGCCAGCGTGAAGCCGAGGTCCCGTAGCAACAGCACGACGCCCACCTGGCGGACCGCACCGTCGTCGTAGCGGCGCTGGCCGCCGGAGCGGGCCGCCGGGCACACCAGGCCCAGCTCGTCGTAGTAGCGCAGGGCCGTGGTCGCCACGCCGGTGCGTTCCGCAAGCTCACCGATGGTCAGCACTTGACTTCGAGCGTACTCGAAGTTGTGGGATCGGCCCATGAGCATCACAGCGCAAGTCATCAGCCAGTTCGGCGAGCCCCGCGGGGCGACGGGACATGTCGTGGGCTGGGTCATGAGCCACCGACGCTCCAACGTGGAGCGCAGCCGCTGGGCCGTGGGCCTGCTCGGCCTCGGGCCGGGCGACCGCCTCCTGGAGGTCGGGTGCGGCCCCGGGGTGGCCGTCGCCGCCGCGGCCGGGAAGGGGGCGCACGTGGTGGGCGTCGACCGCTCCCCCGTCATGATCGGCCAGGCGCACCACCGGAACCGGCGGGCGGTCCGCCACGGGCAGGTCGAGCTGCACGCCGCCCCGGTCGAGCGGCTCCCCGACACGGGTGCGCCGTTCGACGCCGCGCTGGCGGTCAACACCATCGGGTTCTGGTCCGACCCGGCGGCGGCGGTGACGGCGATCGGCGAGCGGCTGCGCCCGGGCGGGACCCTGGCGGTCGTGTCCCAGCCCCGCAGCCGGGGCGCCACGGCCGAGGACACGCGGGCGGCCGGCGAGCGCCTCCGGGACCTGCTGTGGCAGGCCGGCTACGAGGACCTGACCGTCGAGACCCTGGACCTGGACCCGCCCGCGGTCTGCGTGCTGGGTCGCCGATCTCACAGCTAGGCGGCCCGAGAGCGTTGTACGACCATGACCACCGTGACCGAACTGGACTGGCCGGCGGCGCTGGCGGGCGCGCTGGACTGCTCGGGGTACGCGGTCCTCCCCCCGCTGCTCGACGCGGCGGACTGCCGGGCCCTGGCCGATCTCTACGACCGGGACGACCTGTTCCGCTCCACGATCGACATGGCCCGGCACCGCTTCGGCGAGGGCGCGTACCGGTACTTCGCCTACCCACTCCCCGACCTGGTGGCGGAGCTGCGGGCCCGGTTCTGGCCGATGCTCCTCCCGGTCGCCCGGGACTGGGCCGCCCGCCTGGGCCGGCCCGCCCCCTGGCCCGACCGCCTGGAGGACTGGCTGGCCATGTGCCACGACGCCGGCCAGGCTCGGCCGACCCCGCTGCTGCTGCGCTACGGCCCCGGCGACTGGAACGCGCTGCACCGCGACCTCTACGGCGACCTGGTGTTCCCGCTCCAGGTGGTCATCGGCCTGGACGCCCCGGGGCGGGACTACACCGGCGGCGAGTTCCTCCTCGTGGAGCAGCGCCCCCGGGCCCAGTCCCGGGGCTCGGCGGTCACGCTGGAGCAGGGCCAGGCCCTGGTCTTCACCACCCGCGACCGCCCGATCCGCTCGGCCCGAGGGTGGTCGGCGGGCCAGATGCGCCACGGCGTCTCCGTGGTCCGCACCGGCCGCCGGCGCACCCTCGGCCTGGTGTTCCACGACGCGGCCTAGCCAGGCCGCCCCGGGGTCAGTACCAGAGCTGGTTGGCCCCGAAGTGGCAGTCCCAGACGATCACCTGGGTGTCGTTCCACCAGTCGCCGTTGAAGACGTCGAGGCACTGGCCATAGGTGGGGCTGTAGAAGGCGTTGGCCCAGACGTCGTAGCCCTCGTAGTCGACGTAGGCCTCGCCGATCCCCCACTGCTCGAACGCCTGCCCGCTGTACGGGTCGTCCTGGCAGTAGTCCAGGGTCGTGCCGGCGTAGGCGGCATAGGCCGTCAGGCACCGGCTCGGGTCGCTCGCCAGCCGGAACTGGATGATGCGCGAGCCCTGGCCGTAGTCGTAGCCGATGCAGTCCATGTACCACATCTGGTTGGCGTTGCCGTCCTGGTGGATGTGCCCTCCGTACCAGTCGTCGGCGGTGAGCACCATGCGGTTCCGGTACCCGTAGGGGATGCCCCCGTTCGTGGCTCCGACGGAGCCCCACCAGTACGGGCCGAACCACTGCCCGCTGTCACCACAGGGCCCGATGTCGGCCGATGCGGGGCTGGCTGTCGCCGTGGGCACGATCGCCACCGATGCGATCAGGACCGCGGCCACCAAGAGTTTTCTGAGCACTGAGCTTCCTTCCGGTCATGCGGCGGCGCCGTATGCGGTCGGAGCTCATGGCGGCGAAATCGCCCTCCCCGCAGTACGGGGAGTCTAGATAGCCCTACGATCCGTGTGGGATCGGGTCAGGCCGCGTCGGAGTCGGGCTCGTCCGGCTCGTCGGCGACGAGGCCGCCCACCCGGGCCAGGGCTTCGGCCAGGCCCGCGGCTCGGGCCACGACGGCGGCTATGGCCATCTCGGCGCCCGCGCCGGGGAGCGGGGGCTCGCCCAGCGAGCGGATCAGCGCGGTGGGGTCGCCGGCGGGGACGATGGGGGCGGGCTCGGGCAGGGGCGGGACCGGGCGCCACAGGTCGACGGGCTTGGCCTTGCCCTTGCGGCCGGACCGGCGCCGGCGGGCCTGGCCGTTCTGGCCCTGGCCGCCGCCACCGCCGCCGCCGCCGCCCTTGGAGTTGCGCGGCTGGCTCACTGGTCGCCCTCCGTGAGGATCGATTCGGGGCGCATGCCGAGGGCGATGCGCAGCTGGTCGGCGTCGAGGTCGGCCAGCGAGCTGGACTTGGGCAGCACCAGGTCGGCGATGTGGCGCTTGCCCGCCACGACCTCCTCGACCC
>DATBGF010000702.1:0-1614 GCA_036558145.1 Acidimicrobiales bacterium | reverse complement strand
GGTGAGGGCGTCCAGGGCGGCCCGCACCGTCCGCCCGGTGTAGAGCACGTCGTCGACCAGCACCACCACCTTGCCGGCGAGGTCGAACGGCAGCTCGGTGTCGTGGGTGGCCTGGGGCGGCCGCATGCCGATGTCGTCCCGGTACATGGCCACGTCCAAGGCCCCGGCCGGCACCTCGCGGCCCTCGATCTCGCCCAGCTTGGCGGCCAGCCGCCGGGCCAGGGGCACCCCGCGGGTGTGGATGCCCACCACCACCAGCCCGTCGGTCCCCTTGTTGCGCTCCACGATCTCGTGGGCGATCCGGACCAGGGCCCGCCCCACGTCGGCGGCGTCCAGCACCAGCTGCGGCCCGGACATCAGAAACGCCTCCAGCCCGTCGGGCGTGGAGGCGCGGCACAGCACAGCATCGAATCTGGCTCCCTTCCCGGCCTCACAGGACCGGCCCTTAAAGGTCGCTCGTCGCCGGGCATGGTAGCCGCCCGCCCCGGCGGGCTCAAGCGTCGCTGGTCGGCCCGCTCAGGCGAAGGGGTTCTCGACGGTGACCCCGCCGATGTTCCGGCCCGGCTGGAGGTCCTCGGAGACCAGGCGGGTCGCCCCGGCCCGCCGGGCCGCCTCGACCACCAGGGCGTCCCAGAACGACAGGGTGTGGCGTTCCTCCAGCTCCGAGGCGGCAACGATGAGCGGGGAGTCGACCTGCACGACCGGCCAGGTGGAATAGAGCACGACCAGCTCGCGGGCGGCGGCGCGGGGCATCGGCGGGTCGAGCTTGCGGGTGGCCACGACATAGAGCTCCTGGAGGACCTGGGTGCTGAGCACACCCACCCGGTCCCGCCACAGCTCCTCGAGCAGCGCCCGGGCGACCGGCTGCCTGGCCGTCTCCGAGCGGTCGTGGGCGTAGGCCAGGATGTTGGTGTCGACGAAGGTCAGCGGAGCGCCGACCACGGGCCCTCGTCCTCGTACAGATCGTCCCGCCGCCAGGTCCGCCCGCCATGCTCCGCCGACCAGGCCATGAGCTCGACCGCCCGGCGCTGCGCCTCCTCGTAGCGGGCGTCCCGGGCGACCAGGAGTTCCAGCTCCCGCGCCACCAGCCCGCTGATCGAGGTCCCACGCTTGGCCGCCAGGATCTTCGCCTGCCGGATGGTCTCCTCGTCCAGCTGCACGGTCAGGTTGCGTCGCGCCACGCGTCAGCCTCTCCACAGAGTTTCACGTGGAACACAGCATAGCACGTGGTCGCCGCTCACCACCCGCCTCTCAGGTAGGTCAGCACGGCCAGGACCCGGCGGCCACGGAACGGCTAGCATGTCGGCGCCGTTCCCCGACCGCTCCGGAGCCTGCGCATGTGCACCGCCGTCCGCATCGTCGTCGCCGCCGCCGAGCGGGAGCGGCGCCTCGAACTGCGCCGGGCCGCGGTGACGGCGGAGTGGGAGGTGGTGGGCGAGGCCGACGGGCCCGAGGCCGCCTACGCCGAGGCGGTGGAGCGGCGGGCCCGGTTCCTGGTGCTGGACGCCAGCGCCGCCGGGCCCCGGCCCGAGGTGCTGGTGCGGCGGCTCAGGTCGACCAGCCCCAACGCGTTCGTGGTCGGGGTGGGCGAGGTCGCCGGGGCCGACGCCACCG
>DATBGF010000701.1:0-8806 GCA_036558145.1 Acidimicrobiales bacterium | reverse complement strand
GCTCGTCGGTGTACGGCACGGCCAGGGCCCGCTCGAACCACGCGGGAGCCTGGCCGAGGGGGTCCGGACCGGCGCTCACGCCTCCGAACCCTACGGGCTGGCGATCGCCTGGGTGAGGGACGCCACCTTGGCGCCGACGTAGCGGCGATGGCGCTCGTCGAGGTCGTCGAGACCATTCTCTATGTAGCGGCGCAGCGCTTCGAGGGCCGGGCGCTCGGGGCGTCCCCGCAGCAGCTGGTCCAGCAGCGGCGCCAGCGGGGACGGCGGCTCGGCAGGCTCGACGCCCGGAGCCCAGCCGGGAGCCGGCTGAGCCCGCTGCGGCAGGCCGAGCTTGCGGGCCAGCAGCGGAGCGGCGGGGGTGCCCACGCGGGCGGCGACGTCGGTGTACCGCTCCCCCGCGTGCTGGCGGGCCAGCATCAGCTGGGCCTTGGCCAGCAGGTAGGGATCGTCGTCGCGCCCCAGCCGGGCGGTGGCCAGGTTGACCAGCGCGAAGGCGTAGGACACCGGCAGCGACACGTGCGGCTCGTAGTCGACCGCGTGCACCGCCAGGCGCAGGGGCCCGATGCCGGTGTCCAGCACGCCGCCCGCGGCGGTGGCGGCTGCGGACGTCGGCGTCGAGGCGTACAGGTCGACGTCGCTGCACGAGCGGCGACCGGCGCGGTCGAGGTGGAAGTCGCCCCAGCGCCACGATCCCCGCAAGCTGCCGGCGCCCTCCGCGGCCCGGAACACGGTCTCCAGCGCCCGGTAGCGCGCGCTGCGCACCTTCTCCCGCCGGGCCCGGCCGATCCCCAGCGTGTGGGCGGCCAGGTCGAGGACGCGGTCGAGCGCCACCCCCGCGTCGGGAGCGGCGGGCGCCGGGGTCAGGTCGAGCACTGGGCCGCCAGAGCGAAGTCGACCCAGGTGGCCACTTCTCTGCGCGTCGCCCGCACCGGCTCGAGTGTCTGCTCGACGACCGGCGCCGTGAGGTACACGCTGGAATGCGACTGCACCGGCCGCCCCACCGACAGCAGCGTGACCGCCGGGAATCTGATGGCCGAGATGAAGTGGATGCAGGCCTCGTCACCTGTCGCCCGGTCGCCCGGACTCAGGACCCGGGTCTCCTGCTCCCGCAGGCGCACCGGCTGGGGAGCATCGAGCTGGAAGCGGCCGCCGCCGGCCGGCCGGTAGGTGTGGCGCCAGAAGTCCTCGGCGTCGGCATCGGGCCCGGCCACCACGTCGTAGCGCGCCTCGCACAGCGCCCCGGCCAGCACGAGGCTGCGGTAGGCCCAGGCGTGGTCGTGGATGTCGTCACCGGGGTGAGCCGTGGGCCAGACGTGCAGGCGCAGCTGGGGGACGCCGGACGCACCCTCCAGGACCAGCTTGAGGAAGCCGTTGGGGTGCCAGTAGCTGCGCTCGGCGATGGCTCTCTGGCTGGACCGCGATCGCAGGATCGCGTCCAGCCGCGCCGGCACCTCCACCTCATCAACCACACTGTTGACGGCGATCACCTATTTTCCGCTCCGCGCCCTTCGTCCTGGGGGACCCAGCGCCTCCAGCGGAGCATTTCTTATCACTCCAGAGCGTGCGCGAGCCCCCACGATCGCAGCGCGGCGATCCCCTGATAGCTCATCCACACCGGGAACTGCCCGCCGCTCGACGGCCAGCGCCACAGGCCGAGCGCGGGCACGTAGTACGCGAGCGTCCGGTGGCGGGCCTGGCGGGCCACCGGGCCGCCGACGTCGCCCCTCGCCTCGACGATGGCTCGCAGCACAACCGCCGGGGTGAAGTGCCGCACGACGTGGAGCTCCTCGCCCCCGTCGGCCCGCTCGATGCGCAGCGTCTCGTCGTCCAGGTCGAGCTCGGCGTGGCGCTCCAGCCACGTGCGCCCCGAGACGGCGAGGTCCCACATCCGGCTGTCGTCGAGGCGCGACGCCCACGCGGCGAGCGTGCGCACGGCCGCCGCGGTGTGCACCGTCGAGGGCCCGGACGCCCCCAGCCCGGTATCCCGCACGACGACCGGCCAGCCGCGCGCCCCGTCGTCCTCGATCGACAGGTCGACGAGCACGTCGAGGAAGCGCTGGGCGACCGCCTCGGGGACGTCGAGCCGGCTCAGCTCCAGCAGCGAGGTCGTCAGGATGTAGGGGCGCGCCCGCTCCGCGCCCACGACGCGGCGTTCGAGGGTCTCCACGAGCAGGCCGATCCGCTCGGCGACGTACTCGCGGGACTCGCCCGCGTCGGTCAGCGCCCCGATCACCACGGCCGTCACCTCGGGCCGCGCCAGCGGGCTCTTGTCCAGCGCGGACCAGCCGCCGCCGGGCAGCTCCAGGCGGCGCAGCACCTCGCGCACCAACCGGAGGTCGACGCGCCAGTCCCGCGTCCCCGCCAGCAGGATCGCCTGCAGCCCGTAGGCCGTGGCCATCGCCGACAGCGGCTGGTCGTAGTCCTCCAGGTCGCGGCGCCAGCCGTAGCCGGGCCGGCCGTCGACCGCGTCGTCGTAGGAGAGCTGGGCGGTCAGCCCGTCGGCCGCCTGGCGCAGCACCTGGCTGACGGCCATCCGCTCGGGGAGCACGACCTTGTCCCGGGCCGCGAGCGCCGGCATCACCGCGTCAGGCAGCCCCAGGACGTCCCGCAGCGCGGCCAACATGCCGGGGCGAGGGACGCGGTTGTCGTTCTCCCACGCGGAGATGATGGATCGGGTCACGTCGAGCGCGGCGGCCAGCTCCTCCTGGCTCAAGCCGCGCTCGCGTCGGAGACGGGCGATGTGTGCCCCCAACGTCGCGGCCTGGTTCATGCACCCCAGTTTCGCGGCAATCCCCGGGGCGCGCAGACGCGCACGTTCCGCGCGCACGGTTCGCGCAGGCTGCGCGGGCAGAGTGTCCTGGACGCGCTGCGGACCCGTCTTCAGGATGCGTCCATGGCACGGCTCCTCCTGACTCTGGCTAGGTCGAGGCGCTACGCCGCGCTGGACATGGTCGCCTGTGTCCTCGTCGGCCTGGCCGTGGCCGCCGGCGTGCTGCTGGCCGCCTTCCTGGTCATGGTCGTTGTGCTGGCGGTGTGGCTCGGCCGGCGCCATCCGTTCTGCGCGGTGGGCCTCGTGGCGACCGGGCTCGTGCTGGCCGGGGGCGGTTGGGCGGCGGTGGTCGGGCTGTGGATCGGGCTGGCCGCAGCGGCGCTGGCCTGGCGCACGCGGGACCGGGAGGGGTTCGACCGGCGGGTGCTGCGCCGCTGGCGGCGGACGTTCGTCTACGGGTGGCGCTGGCGGCGGGCCATGGCGGCCTGCGACCTCGACCAGGTGCGGGGCTGGCGGCGGCGGGTCCCCCGGCTCGGCGCCGTCCGCTCCACCCGCTGGACCGACCGGGTCGGCGTCCACCTGCTCGAGGGCCAGACGGCCGAGATGGTCGCGGCCCGGTCCCGGGAGCTGGCAGGCGCCCTGGGCGCGCTGAGCTGCCGGGTGCGCGACGCGGGGCCCACGGTGGTCACGCTGGAGCTGCGGCGGGGCGATCCGCTGTCCGCACCGCTGGCCCCGCTGGCCGTGCCCGACCGGCCCGACCTCGACGCCCTCGTGGTGGGCCGGCACGAGGACGGCCGGCCCTGGACCGTCCGGCTGGCCCGCGGACACCTGCTGGTGGTGGGCGCGGCCGGCACCGGCGACGGCTCGGGCCGCGAGTCCGTGGTGTGGTCGCTGGTGCGGGCGCTGGCCGTCCGGCTGCACGACGGATCGGTCGAGCTGTGGGGCATCGACGGCACCGGCCTCGGCCTCGGGCTCGGGGCCCGCCTGTTCTCACGGCTGGCCACCGACGACCGCGACGCCGGGGTGGCGATCGTGGAGGAGGCCGCCGCGCTGGTCCGGGACCGCCGCCGCCACGGCTCGCCCCTGCCCCCGGTGGTGCTGGTGCTGGACGAGGTCGTCCGCTGGGGCGAGACGCTCGACGACGACCTGCGCCGGCGGCTCAACCCGTCGATGGAGCTGGTGCTCACCCACGGGCCGGCCGCCGGCGTGATCGTGGTGGCCGCGCAGCGGACCGCGCCCGCCTCGGTCGCCGACTGGTTCCGCCAGCGGGTGCACGTCAGCGGCGACGGCGTGGCCTGCGCGGTCGGGCACCGGGTCGCCCACCGGGTGCGGGCCGCCTCGGTCAGCGACGAGGCCGTGGCGGCCATGGCCGCCCGCTACGGGCGTCACCCCGTGCCCAGCAGCAACGCCGCGCCGCATCTGCCGGTGCCCGCGATCGAGCCTGTATCCGCCGGGGGCTGAGCGACTCTGTTGCCCGGCGGAACATAGGGAGCAGGTGCGAATGGCGGCCGCACGGCAACCCACTACAGATGCCCGCAGCAACGGCGTGGCGAAGCTGCAGCTCCTCGGCAACTTCGCCGTCCTGGTGGCGGGATCGGCGGTGGCGGTTCCCCCCGCCGGCCAACGGGTTCTGGCCCGGCTGGCACTCGGCGGGGGGACGGCCACCCGCTCGGCCGTGGCCGGGACGCTGTGGCCCGACCACACCCAGGCCCGGGCCCAGGCCAACCTGCGGGGTGCGGTGTGGCGGATGCCCCCGGAGGTGCGCCGGCAGCTCACGCTGGGGCCCTCGTCCGTCGGGTTGGGCGATGGTTGGGAGGTGGACGTCACGATGGCCGAGCAGCTGGCCCGCCGGCTCCCGGAGCCGGCCACCGGCGCCGAGCGGTTCCGCCACGACCTGCTGCCCGACTGGGACGAGCCCTGGCTGCTGGTCGAGCGCGAGCGCTACCGCCAGCTGCGCCTGCACGCGCTGGAGGACCTGGCCGAGGCCGAGCTCGCCTCGGACCGCCCGCTGGGCGCGGTGGACAACGCCCTGCTGGCGGTGGCGGCCGAGCCGCTGCGGGAGAGCGCCCAGGCCGTCCTCGTGCGGGCGCACCTGGCCGCGGGCAACCGCGCCGCGGCGCGGGCGGCCTACGAGGCCTTCCGGGAGCTGCTGGCCGCCGAGCTGGGCGTGGCCCCCAGCGTGGGGCTCAGCGCCCTGGTGGCGGGCGTCGGCCCCGGCCGGTGACGCGGGGAAGACGCGCCCACGCCACATTGGGGGCGTGAACGCACCGAGCACTGCCGACGCGGCGTGCATCGTCAGGCTGTGGCTGGAACGGGGCGACCCGGTCCTGCGGGGCCGCATCGAGTCCACCCTGGACGGAGGCACCGCCGCCTGCGCCCGGGGCATCGACGACCTCGCCAGCGCCCTCGCCGCCGAGCTCCACCGCATCGAGACGGCCCTCGCCACGGACGGCTGAGCGGTGTTGCCGGCGGCGCCTCAGCCGCCGCGACGCCGCCGCGACGCGGCGCCCCGCACAGTCCCGGCCAGGGCGGACATGGACGGGCGGGCGGTGGAGCTGCGGCTCCTGGGCGGCTTCGATCTGCGGGTCGACGGGCGGAGCGAGGAGGTCCAGCCCGCGGCGCAGCGGCTGCTGGCCCTGCTGGCGCTGGCGGGCGTGGCCGTCGAGCGGCCCTACGCGGCGTTCCAGCTGTGGCCCGACACGGCCGAGGAGCGGGCCAAGGCCAACCTGCGCTCCACGGTGTGGCGGCTGCGGCGCATGCCGGGCGAGGTGGTCCGGGCGAGCAAGACGCACATCGGCCTGGCGTCCGGCGTCTGGGTGGACGTGCGCCACGTCCTGGCGGACGGCGCGGACACCGACCTGGCCCGCCACGTCGAGCTGCTCCCCGACTGGTACGACGACTGGCTGGTGACCGAGCGGGAGCGGATCCGCCAGCTCCACCTCCACGCGCTGGAGCGCCAGGCCGAGCGCCTGGTGGGCGACGGCCGCCACGACGACGCCATCCAGCTGGGCCTGCGGGCCGCGGCCATGGAGCCGCTGCGGGAGTCGCCGCACCGCCTCGTGATCCGCTGCCATCTGGCCGAGGGCAACCTGATCGAGGCCGTGCGCCACCACGACCGCTACGCCGACCTGCTGCGACGCGAGCTCGGCGCGGCGCCGTCGCCGCTCATGCGGGCTTTGACCGACGGGTGGCCGATCGCGAGCTAACCTCTCGCCCGGCGGGTACGGGGCTGGGGGAAGTCCTGCATGTCCGAACCAGCGACACTCGATCGCCGCAAGGCGATCGGCGCTCTGGCAGGTGGTGCCGCGGCCGTCACCGCCCTGATCGTCGTCGACCGCCGCGACCACCACGGGCCTCTGTTCGAGCCCCGCGACCGCGCGAGCCGGCCGGTCGACGCCGGGTTCGCCAACCAGGACGACAGCTACGCGGCCGCGTCCGGCGAGATCGCGGCGCCCGCGGTCGAGGCGGAGACGCTACTGTTCGCCACCGCGGGCGAGGCCGCCGCCGGCACCCAGGTCACGGTGCCGACGATCCTGCGCACCGACGACCCGGTCCTCCACCTCACCCGCCGGGCCACGTTCGGGCCCACGCCCGACCTGGTGGCGGAGGTCCACGACCTGGGCATCGACGGCTGGCTGGCCCAGCAGCTGGACCCGGGAGCGCTGCCCGACCCGGTGGCCGACCAGGCGTGGGCGGCGTTCCCCCTGGCCAGCGCCGACCCGCCGGCCGTGCGGGCCGCGGTCCCGCGCTTCGGCTGGACCGCGATGATCGACTACGGCCAGGCGGCGCTGGCCCGCCAGGTCTGGTCCCGGCGCCAGCTCTTCGAGGTGATGGTCGACTTCTGGGCCAACCACCTCAACGTGCCGACGCCCGGGCCGGGGGCTTGGGACGTGGCGTCCACCTGGCACAACGACGTGATCCGGGCCCATGCGCTCGGCTCGTTCAGCGACATGCTGGTGGCGGCCATGCAGCACCCGGCGATGCTGCGCTACCTCAGCGCCAACGCGTCGACCCGCGAGGCGGTCAACGAGAACCTCGGCCGCGAGCTGCTCGAGCTGCACACCGTGGGCGTGAGCGCGGGCTACACGGAGGACGACGTGCGCAACAGCGCCTACATCCTCACCGGCCGCACCGTGAGCGACGAGGGCCGGATGATGGGCATGGGCCAGGAGTCCGAGTTCGTCTACGACCCCAACAAGCACTGGACCGGCCCGGTCAAGGTGCTCGACTTCACCCACGAGAACGCCACCGCCGACATCGGCATGGAGGTGGGCGACGCCTACCTGCGCTACCTGGCCGGCCATCCGTCCACCGCGCAGAGCATCGCCCGCAAGCTGGCGGTGCGGATGGTGTCCGACGTGCCGCCCCAACCGCTGGTGGACCGGCTGGCGCAGGCCTACCTCGACTCCGGGACCTCGGTCGGCGCCCTGCTGGACACCCTGTTCCGCTCGGCCGAGTTCTGGGCCGCCGTGGGCCAGAAGACCCGGCGCCCGCTGGAGAACGTGGTCGCCTCGGCCCGCGCCGTCGGCCTCCAGCCGGGCGACGACATCCGCTACGGCGTCGCGGGCCTGACCAACGCGGCGCTCGCCGCGGGCCACCGGCCGCTGGGCTGGCCGGCCCCCAACGGCTACCCGGACGTGGAGGCGGCCTGGCGCTCGGCCGGCGGGCTCCTGACCCTGTGGAACCACCACCGGGCGGTCGTGGGCGGCTGGTACGAGGGGCTGACCTACGCCGAGCCGCTGGACATGGTGGCGGGGATGCCCACGGGCACGGTGGGCGAGTTCGTGGACAGCATGTGCCAGCGCTTCCTGTTCCAGGGCTTCCACCCCGGCCAGCAGGCCGCGCTCGTCGGGTTCCTGGGCGGCGATGCCGCGGCGTCCTCCGAGCGGGTCGGGGTCCAGTGGAAGGGCTTCGAGGTGGCCTCGCTCGTGCTCGACTCGCCCTACTTCATGCTGCGATGAGGTGCCGGACGTGAACCGTGAGCTGAACGAGGCCCGCCGCGACTTGTGGCGGTCGGAGGGATTCACCCGCCGGACGTTCCTGGCCGGGGCGGGGAAGGTGGCCGTGGCTGCCCTCGGCACCCAGCTGGTGACCGCCCGGGCCGGCTACGCCCAGGGCTCGGGCACCGGGACGCTGGTCGTGATCTTCCTGCGCGGCGGGATGGACGGGCTCTCGGTGCTGGTGCCCGCCGACGATCCCGACCTGGCCGCCGCCCGGCCCCGCATCGGCATCCCGGGCTCGGCCCTGCTCCCGCTCGACCGCGGCTTCGGCCTGCATCCGGCGCTCGCCCCGCTGCACCAGCTCTGGCAGCGGGGCCAGTTCACCGCCGTTCCCGCGGTGTCGACGCCGGACGTGTCCCGCAGCCACTTCCAGGCCCAGGACTGCCTGGAGCGGGGCGGCTCGTCGGCCGGCGCGGTCGAGGGCTGGCTCGACAGGGTGCTCGACGCGCTCGGCCCCGGCACCGGCTTCCGGGCGGTGGGGATGGGCTCGACGCTGCCCCGCTCGCTGGCCGGCGACCAGGCGCCCATGACGCTGCGGTCCATCGACGACTTCACCCTGCACGTGGGCGACGACGTGCTGCCCCGGTCGACCGCCGCCCTCGGGGCGCTCTACACCGGCATCGACCATCCCATGGCGATCGACACCGCCACCACGCTGGCCAGCCTGGACACGGTGCGGGGCCTGGCCGCGGCCGGCTACCAGCCCGCGGCCACCTACCCCGAGGGCGCGGCGGCCGAGTCGCTGCGGGAGCTGGCCCGGCTCATCAAGGCCGACCTGGGGCTGCGGGTGGCCTGCGTCGACGTCGGCGGCTGGGACACCCACACCAACCAGGGCAACCTCGACGCGGGCGACATGCGCAACCAGCTCACCCCGCTGGGCGCGATGCTGGGCGCGTTCGCCACCGACCTGGGCGACCGGCTCGACCAGGTGACCGTCGTGGCCATGACCGAGTTCGGGCGGCGGGTGGCCCAGAACGCCAACGGCGGCACCGACCACGGCCACGGCTCGGTCGTGCTCCTGCTGGGCGGCGGCCTG
>DATBGF010000700.1:0-1700 GCA_036558145.1 Acidimicrobiales bacterium | reverse complement strand
CGGTGCGGCCCGACGCCCCGGTGGGACCGCCGGTGACGATCCTCGGGCCCGGGGCCCACGACGACAAGCCCAGCGCCACCGAGCTGCGCTCCCGGGAGGCCGCTGACGTGGCCGCCACCGTGAGCCAGGTGCTGGACGACGGTTGGCTGATCGACCGGGCGCCGCACGGCCCGGCGCCCGCCTGGCACCCGGCCCGGGCCGGCGACATCACCATCCTGGTCCCGACCCGGACGTCCCTGCCCGCCCTGGAGGACGCCCTGTCCCGAGCGGGGATCTCCTACCGCGCCGAGTCGGCCTCGCTGGTCTACGCCAGCCGCCTCGTGCGCGACCTGCTGCTGACGCTGCGGGCCGTCGACGACCCGAGCGACGAGCTGGCGGTGATGGCCGCCCTGCGTTCGCCCCTGTTCGCCTGTGGCGACGACGACCTGTTCCGCTACCGGCGGGTGCACCGGGGCCGCTTCGACTACACCCTGCCACCACCGGACGAGCTGCCGGCCGACGACCCGGTGGGCGAGGCGCTCGACTACTTCCGTGCACTGCACGACGCCCGGCGCTGGCTGTCGCCCAGCGAGCTGGCCGACCGGATCGTGCGGGACCGCCGGGTGCTGGAGCTGGGCGAGGCCGAGGGCCGGGCCCGCGACCTGTGGCGGCGCATCCGCTTCGTGATCGACCAGGCCCGGGCCTGGACCGATACGACGGACGGCACGCTGCGCCAGTACCTGGCGTGGATCCGCCAGCAGACCGCAGAGGGAAGCCGGGTCTCCGAGGCGGTCCTGCCCGAGACCGACGACGACGCGGTCCGGATCATGACGGTGCACGCGGCCAAGGGCCTGGAGTTCCCGGTGACGATCGTGTCGGGCCTCTCCACCCAGCCCCAGAGCCGGCGGGCCGGCGCCGAAGTGGTGTGGCCACCCGGCCAGCAGTGCCTGATCCGCGTCGGCACCACGGTGGTCTCCGAAGCGTTCGAGGAGCGCATCCCCATCGACGAGCAGATGTCTCACGACGAGCGCATCCGCCTGCTCTACGTGGCGTGCACCCGAGCGCAGGACCATCTCGTGCTGTCGCTGCACCGCAAGACCCGCGCCGCCCCGGCCGACACCGCCGCCAAGCTGACCAGTGCGGAGCTGCTGGCCAGCGCGCTCGACGACCTCGTCCCCGCCCTTCCGACGATCGCGGCGGGCGAGCCCGCCACGTCCTCGATTCCCCCGGTAGGTGACGGCGCCCGCCCGCCCGGCGACCTGCCACCGCTGGACGACTGGCGCCACCACCGCGAGACGGCCCTGGCCACCAGCCGCATCCCGCGCACGGTCGCGGCCACGGCCCTCACCCCGGAAGGCCGGCCGGACGCGTTGGTGGACCCCGGCCTGCACAAGCGACCCCGCGACCTGGACCTGCCGCCGTGGCAGAAGGGCCGCTACGGCACAGCCATCGGCCGGGCGGTCCACGCCGTGCTCCAGACCATCGACCTGGCCACCGGCGCGGGCCGCGCCGAAGCGGTGGCCGCACAGGCCGCAGCCGAGGGCGTCATCGGCCACGAAGCCCACATCGACGCCCTAGTCCGTGCCGCCCTGGCCTCCCCCAGCGTCATCGAGGCCGCGTCCCGCCCCCACTGGCGGGAGCTCTACGTGGGCGTCCCCCTGGGTGGAGGCCGCACGCTGGAGGGCTACATCGACCTGCTCTACCGCAGCGACGAGGGCCTC
>DATBGF010000699.1:0-4752 GCA_036558145.1 Acidimicrobiales bacterium | reverse complement strand
GGCGGCGCCCGCGGCTCGGACGTAGTCGCTCGCGAACCACCGGGAAGCCGGCATCCGCCTGCCGTCCGCGTGCGCGACCCCGCCGAGGTAGAGCGACAGCACGTGGATGTCGCTCGTGACGATGGTGCCGCCCGGTCGGACCACCCGGGCGAGCTCGCCGAGCGCGGTGTCGAGCTCGGGGACGTGGGTCAGCGCGAGCGTGCAGACGGCGGCGTCGACGCTGGCGTCGGGCAGGGGTAGGGACCGGAGGTCGGCCTGCACGCGGGCGCCGGATCCGCGCGCCAGCATCTCGGCGCTGAGGTCCAAGGCGATCACCTCGTGCCCCCGCTCGGCGAGGTAGGCGGCGTGTCGTCCGGTGCCGCTGGCGACGTCGGCGATGCGGCCGAGGGGCAGGGCGTCGAGCAACGGCCGGATCGCCGCGACCTCGGGTGCGAAGAGCGGGTTGTCCGCGCTGTCGTAGGTCGTCGCCCAGATGGCGTAGCCATCGCGCACGGAGATGTCGCCGATGTCCACGAGGGGCACCTCGCCGTCGACGGCGTCGACGATGCGGCGCACTTCGTCCAGCCGGGCGTCGAGGAAGCCATCCCCGACGTTGTCGACGTCGTCGACGGAGTCGCCGGCCCCGTAGCGGAGCAGCGCCAGGCCCTCGAGCCCGAGCAACCAGGCCGCGTGCTGCCGGTGGAGGCCCACGGCGGCGGACTGTAGGCCCGAGCCGTCAGGGCAACGGCACGACTTACGTCCCCAGCTTGCGGGCCCGGACGATGAGCGTCGGCGGGACCCACTGCATGGCGTCGGACCAGGTGTCCCCGGCCACCGTGCGGTCGGGCTGGGGCTCCAGCAGGGTGTCCACTGCGAACCCGGCCCGGCCCAGGCTGGCGAACAGGCCGGTCAGGGTGATGACCCGGTCGGGCTCGGCCCGGCCGTCGGCCACCGACCACGGCGGCGGGGTCACGTCCCACCAGGGGCGTCGCAGGATCGGCTCACCGCCGGTCGGGTCGAGCATCACGAACGCGGGGTGCGGCAGCGAGAACACGAACGGACGGTCGGTCCGCAACACCCGGTGGACCTGGCGGAACACCCGGTCGACGTCGTCCACCGTGGCCAGCCCGTAGGCGGACACGGCGGCATCGATCGTGTCGGCCCGCACGAAGGCCAGCTCGGCCAGCGGGCCGTGGTGGGTCTCGACCCGCACGCCCTCCCGCTCCGCCCGGTCGCGGGTCTCGGACAGGTTGGCCGCCTGGTCGTCCACGGCGATGACCCGGGCGCCGGCCTTGGCCAGTGCCACCGTGCCCGCGCCGGCGCCGCAGCCGAGGTCCAGCAGGCGGCGGCCGGACAGCTGGCCGAGCAGCCGGAGCTCGCTCTCGGTGGGCAGTCCCGGTCCGTAGCGGAGGGCGTCGGCGTCGAGCGTGGCGCCGGTGGCGCCGGCGAGGGAGAAGCGGGTCCATGCCATCGGGCCCAGTCTGACGCGCGTGACAAGCCGATGTCGGAGTGTGGTCGTCTGACCCGACTGAGCGCGCAATACCACCCCTCGTGGGATGCAGACGGGGGAGCGGGGTGCAAGACTCTCGCTGCCCATGACTCCTGAAGCGGCAGCAGTGAGCACGGGGCCGAGGTCACCGGTAGGGGTCGACCCGGACAGCGGGTCGTTGCCGGGTGGCGTCTTGGCGGTCCTGTTCTCGTGGGCGAACGACGGCCGCTGCATCAGCGCGCACGCCGCGGGCCCGACCGGGGCGCTGCTGCCGGCCCCCGGGCTGCACGGCGCCGGCTGGCTCGAAGCCCTCCATCCCGACAGCCGCGCCCTGGCGTCGGAGTGGCTCGACTGCGTGCTGGGCGGGGGTGCGGCCCGCGAGGAGGCCGTCCGCATGCGCGGGCGGGACCGCTGGGCGGTGCTGCGGATCCGGCCCCTCGCGCCCGAGGACGAGGCGCTCCAGGTCGAGGGCGGCCCCGAAGCCGCGGCCGGCGGCGTCCTCGTGGACGCCACCCGCTCGCTGGGCGCCACCGCTCGCATGGCCCGGCTGGTCGAGGGGTTCAACCGGCTGCGCAACCCGCTGGACATCGTGGCGGCCACCCTCGACGCGGCCGTGAACATGCTCCGGGGCCGTACGGCCACGCTGCACGTGCTCTCGGACGCCGGTGACGAGCTGGTGATCGCCGGTGGCATCGGCTTGCCGGCCGAGCTGGTGGAGGAGCGCTTCGGGCGCATCCCCCTGAACTCCCCGCTGCCCGGGGCCGAGGTCATGCGCACGGGCCGGCCCGTGGTGGTCAGCTCGCCCGCCGACCGGACCGAGCGCTACCCCTCCCTACAGGTCGCCGGCATCGAGTGGGACCCGGCCTTCGTGGTCGTCCCGCTGCGTGACAGCGATGGCGGGGTCTTCGGGGTCATGGGGATCGGCTTCCCCGAGGAGGTCACCCTCAGTGACAGCGACCACGAGTTCCTGGAGGACGTGGCCGCCCAGTGCGCCCTGGCGCTCGACCGTGCCCGGCTGGCCGACGCCGCCGATCGGGCCCATGAGCACCTGGGGTTCCTGGACGAGCTGAGCGCCGCGCTGTCGAGCAGCCTGCAGATCGACACGGCCCTGGCCCAGCTGGCGGGCATGACCGTGCCCCGCATCGCCGACTGGTGCGTCGTGCGCATGATCGAGTCGGCGTCCAAGCCCCGGCCGCTGGTGGGGGCGGCCCACGTCGACACCGACCAGCTCCCGCTGCTCACCCGGCTGGCCCAGCGCATCCCGCGGGACCTGGCCCGGGCGGGCGAGCTGGGGGCCGCGCTGGCCGACGGGCGCCCGGTCATCCGCAGCACCCGGGGCGTGGCCATGCTGGCGCCCCTGTTCGAGGACCGCGCCGATCGTGCGCTGATCGAGGAGGTCGGCGACGGCGGGGTGGCGGTGTTCCCGCTCCACGCCCGGGGCCGCATGCTGGGGGCGGTGGCGTTCGGCAACCGTCCCGGCCGCTCGTTCCGGGACGCCGACATCGACCTGGCCCGGGCCGTCGCCCGCCGGGCCGCGGTGATCGTGGACAACGCCCGGCTGTTCCACGAGCAGTCCGGAGTGGCCCGGGCGCTCCAGAACAGCCTGCTCCCGGCCCGGCTGCCCGACATCCCCGGCATCGAGCTGGGCGCCCGCTACCGGGCCGCGGGCCAGGGCCTGGATGTCGGCGGCGACTTCTACGACGCCTTCCAGGCCGACGCCAACTGGTGGATCGTAGCGGTGGGCGACGTGTGCGGCCACGGCGTGGAGGCGGCGGCCACGACCGGGCTCGTGCGCCACACGATCCGGTCGGCGGCCATGGGCGGGGTGATGCCGTCCGCGGTGCTGGCCCACCTCAACGAGATGCTCCTGCGCTCCGACGCCGAGCGCGACGTGATGGACGACGACCGGGTCCCGGTGACCCCCCGGTTCTGCACCGTGCTGGTGGGAGCCGTGCAACCCACCGAGCGGGGCGTCGACATCATCCTGTGCTCCGGCGGCCACCCCCTGCCGCTGGTCAGCCGGGCGGTGGGCCGGGTCGACCCGGTGGGGGTGCCCGGCACCCTGCTGGGCATCACCGAGGACCTGAGCCTCACCGACAGCGTCGTGCACCTCGATCCCGGGGAGGCCCTGGTCTGCTACACGGACGGCCTCATCGACCGCCGCACCGGCCGGCGAGCCTTCGGCGAGGAGGGCATCGTCAAGGCCATGTACCAGGGCAAGGGCCTGTCCGCCGCCGGCCTGGCCCGCCTCATCGAAGCCGAGGCGGTCAGCTTCGTGGACGACGAGCCGGCCGACGACATGGCCGTGCTCGCCCTGCTGGCCCTGCCCGCCGGCTGAGCCGCCGAGCCGCCGCTAGGCGAAGCTGCCGGTGGCGACGATGGCGCCGGTGGGGGCGACGGAGCCGGCCGCGGGCTCGGTGCTGAGGGCCAGCTGGTCCGTCCCGGCGGGGATGCCCACGGTGGCGACGTGCTCGCGGCCGTCGCCGATGACGCCCAGCGAGACCGGGTTGGTGGTGTCGCTCAGCCGCCACAGCTGGTACGCCTGCCCGGCCGGGAGGGTGGGCAGGTCGTCCAGGACGATGTAGCCGGTCGAGCCGTCGGCCACCACCCGGGCGGCGTCGCGGCCGTCGTCGGAGGCCGCCAGCGTGGCCACCGAGGCGCCCGGCTGCTCCATGGCCGCCGCGGCCAGATCGGCCAGGTTCGCGGGCTCGTCGTCGCGGCTGGCGATGGCCACGCCCACGACCCCGCCCACGACCAGCGCCGCCGCGGCCGCCACGCCCGAGATCGCCACCCAGCGCCGCGGCGGGACCGACCCGCCGGAGGCGCGGGAGCGGCGCGGGCGCAGGTGGGTCGGCGGGGGGACCTGCGGCTGCGGGACCTGCGGCTGGGATGGGCCCGGGAACGACGGCCCGGGGCCGGCAGGTGCCGCCGGGTCGGCCGGGGCACCAGCCGAAGGGGCAGAGGGGGCCGAAGGGGCCGAAGGCATGACCGCCAGCGGCGTCGGCACGTCGCCCGCCCCGGTCTGGGCTGCGATGCGCTGCCACACCGCGGGCGGAGGCGGCTCGTCTGCGGTGAGGGCGGCGAGCGTGGCCCGGTGCTCGTCCACGATCGTGGCGCAGGCGGGGCAGCGGGCCAGGTGGGCCTCCACCGCCAGGCTCTCGTCGTCGTCCAGGGCGTCGAGGGCGTAGACCGCCAGCTCCTCCAGGGGATGCTGCTCGCTCACGGTGTCACCCCCTCGGCTTCCAGGGCGCGCCGGAGCTTGCCCAGGCCGGACCGGATGCGGC
>DATBGF010000698.1:0-4792 GCA_036558145.1 Acidimicrobiales bacterium | reverse complement strand
CAGGGCGCACCTCGAGGTGCGCTACCGGATGGCCATCACCTCGCTGGCACCCATCGACGACCCGGAGTCACGGCCGCGTGGCTCGTGGAACGGCCACTACCCGTCGACGCTGCTCGTCCGGCGCCAGGACGGTCCGCCCTGGATCGCCCGCATCTTCTCGTCCCCGGCCGACACGGTGGGCCGCGTCGAGGGCGATGCCGAGATCCTGCGGTTCCTGGCCTCGCACCACTTCCCGGCCGAACGGCTCGCCCACGACGAGCCGGTGTCGGTGCTGGACGGGAGCGGCGTGATCGTGACCGAGTTCGTGGAGGGCGGGCGCCCGACCGACGAGCACGGCCGCGTCCGGTCGCCCGCGGTCTACCAGGAGCTGGCGAGCCTGCTCGGCCGCCTGCACACGCTGCCCGCGGCCGGCGGCGCAGTGGCGAGGGACGGAGGCTCGGAGGAGCACGACGGCGGCTCCCACGTCGGCCGGCCGAAGCAGGACCTGGCGGCCGCGATGAGCTACCTGGCAAGCGTCGAGGACCGGGTCGCTCCCGAGGGCCGGGAGAAGTTCGAGTGGCTCCGCGCCCAGGTCGAGCAGGCCGACGATGCGGAGGGCCTGCCCGAGGCGCTCACGCACGGCAACTACCACCCCTGGGCCGCCGTCGGCCCGCCGGGCGACCTCGTCGTCGTCGGCTGGGCCGGCTCCGGCCGGGGACCGCGCCTGCCCGCACTGGCCTGGCTGCTGAGGACCGCGATGGAGGGCGACGGCGACCACGACCTCGTGGACGCGACCATGCGCGGCTACCGCGAGCACGTCCAGCTCACCGACGAGGAGCTGGAGAGGCTCCCCGGCGCGGTGAACATCCGGGCGCTGTGGCTGGCGTGCGCCGAGTACCGGGCGTACGTGCGCGCCGGGCACACGCCGACGCTGGAGGAGGGCTGGACCCACTGGCGTCCCGAGCAGGCCGAACGCCTGGCGGCCCGGGCGATCGCGTCACTGCGGACATGAGCCGCCGATGAGTTCGCGGGTCGCGCCCCGTCAGGGTGGGCATGGCGTACGCATCGGTGAACGGGCTGCAGCTCTACTACGAGACCCACGGCTCGGGCCGGCCGCTGGTCCTGCTCCACGGCGGCCTGATGACCGTCGACCTCAACTTCGGGCCGATGCTGGAGCCGCTGGCGGCCGACCGGCAGGTGATCGCGGTGGAGCTCCAGGGACACGGCCACACCGAGGACACGGACCGCCCGATGACGATCGAGGCCCTCGCCGGTGACGTCGTCGCGCTGCTCGACCACCTGGAGATCGCCGAGGCCGACATCTTCGGCTTCAGCCTCGGCGGTCTCGTGGCCAGCGGGGTCGCCGTCGCCTCACCCGCCCGGGTCGCCAAACTGATCGTCGCCTCCGCCGATCCCCACCGCCCGCCGGGCCGGGAGAGCGTGCCCCTGGACGAGGCCCGCATGCCGACGGCCGCCGACTTCCAGGCGATGCGCGACTCCTACGACGCCGTCGCCCCGGACCCCGCGCACTTCGACGAGTTCGCGGCGAGGACGACGGAGATGGTGCACACGTTCCCGGGCTGGGTCGACGAGCTGCGCTCGGTGCACGTGCCGACCCTGCTCGTCTTCGGCGACCGCGATTTCTCGCCGCTGCAGGACATCGTGGAGCTGGTCAACCTGCTGCCCGACGTCCAGCTCGCGGTGCTCCCCGGAACGACCCACTTCGGCCTGACCCGCCGCCACGCCGACCTGCTCGCGCTGATCACGTCGTTCCTCGCGCCCTGACGCCCAAGCCGGGTCGGGCGGATCTACGGTGCCGAGGCGGTGACAACGCGGGCAAAGGTCGTCGGAGCGGTGACGCTGATCAGCTCGGTGCTCCTGACGCTGATCGTCTTCCTGTTCACGCTGTTGGCCCTGGCCATCGCGGCGGACAGCCGCCGGGGCGGGTACTGCGAGAGCATCGACCACCCCGGCGAGTGCGAGAGCGAGGGTCTCCTGGCGTTGGTGGGTTTCAGCCTGACGGCCCTGGGGGTCTGGGGTGTGGCGGCCGGCGCGGGGATGCTCCGGGGCCGAGCGTGGGCCCGCCGGTCGGCGATCGTCGTGATGTCGGCTTGGGCGCTCCTCATCACCGCCTTGTTCGTGGTGACGGCGTTCCACGACGGCTAGTCCCCGTCGACCGGCGCGGCGGTGACCGGTCAGCGGCCGCGGCATGGCGCAGGCAGGCGTGCCACCATGCAGCGGAGGCCCGTTCAGCAGGAGGGGACGTCGGCATGGTGGACGTGCAGGGAAGCTGTGACGCTCGGTTCGAGCCCGTGCGGGGCGTGCTCGCCGAGCAGCTCGGGTCCGGCAACGAGATGGGCGCGAGCATCGCGGTCGATGTCGACGGCCGCACGCTGGTCGACCTCTGGGGCGGCTGGTGCGACGCCGAGCACCTCCGCCCGTGGGGCCGCGACACCATCACCAACGTCTGGTCGACCACCAAGACCGTGACCAACCTCGCCGCGCTGATGCTGGTCGACCGGGGCCTGCTCGACCCGTTCGCCCCGGTCGCCAAGTTCTGGCCGGAGTTCGCCGAGAACGGCAAGGAGCGGATCGAGGTCCGCCACGTCCTCTCGCACACCTCGGGTGTGTCGGGCTGGGACCCGCCGTTCCGCACCGAGGACATGTACGACTGGGACCTCGCCACCAGCCGGCTCGCCGCGCAGGCACCCTGGTGGGAGCCGGGCACCGCCTCGGGCTACCACGCCCAGAACCAGGGCCATCTCGTGGGCGAGCTCGTGCGCCGCGTGACGGGCAAGTCCCTCAAGGCCTTCGTCGCCGAGGAGGTCGCCGGGCCGCTCGGTGCCGACTTCCAGATCGGCGCCGTGGAGGCCGACTGGGACCGGATCGCGCCGGTCACCCCGCCCCCTCCGCTCCCGTTCGACCTCGACAGCATCGACCAGGCCAGCCCCGCGTTCCGCACGTTCACCGGGCCGCCGGCCGCTGCCGAGAACGCCAACACCCCGGACTGGCGCCGCGCCGACCTCGGTGCGCTCAACGGCCACGGCAACGCCCGGTCCGTGGCCCGCATCCTCTCCGCGCTGGCCCTGGACGGCACGGTCGACGGCGTCCGCCTGCTGTCGCCCGACACGATCGCGCTGATCTTCGAGGAGCAGAGCCACGGCCCCGACCTCGTCCTCGGCGTCCCGCTGCGCTTCGGCATCGGGTTCGCCCTCCCGGAGACCGAGACCGTGCCCTACATCCCCCAGGGCCGGGCCTGCTACTGGGGCGGGTGGGGCGGCTCGGTCATCATCTGCGACCTCGACTCCCGCACGACGATCAGCTACATGATGAACAAGATGGCGGCCGGCATCATCGGCTCCGACCGATCGGAGGCCTACGTGCGCGCCATCCACGCCTGCCTCGCCTGACGGCGCAGCCGGCGCCATTCGGCGTCCGGCCCCCTGCCGTGGCACGATCGGTCCCGACCGCTGGGGATCGGGAGGGGTCCATGGGGGGTGTGACGGCCACGACCGCCGTCGACACAGAGCTTCCGTCGACGACGAACGGGCCGGCATCGCCGCCGGCGCCGCGGCTGGCGCACGTGCCCGCCCTCGACGGGCTGCGGGGCGTGGCCGTGCTCGTCGTGGTCGCCTTCCACCTCAACCGGTTGCAGGGCGGGTTCCTGGGCGTGGACCTGTTCTTCGTCCTGTCGGGCTACCTGATCACGTCGCTGCTCCTGGTCGAGCACGCGGGGTCGGGCGGGGTCCGCCTCGGCCGGTTCTGGGCCCGGCGTGCCCGCCGCCTGCTCCCGGCCCTGCTGCTCATGCTGGTGGGGGTGACCCTGCTCGTCGGCAGGCTCACGCCTCCGGGCGAGCGCCCGCTGATCCGCGGGGACGCGCTCTCCACGCTCGGCTACGCCGCCAACTGGCACGCGATGACCCACGACGTCAGCTACTGGGACATGTTCGTGCAGCCGTCGCCGCTCGACCACATGTGGAGCCTGGCGATCGAGGAGCAGTTCTATGTCGTCTGGCCGCTGATCGCCGCCGGCCTGCTGGGGCTCGCTGCGCGCCGCGGGCGGCGGGGCTCGACGCTCGTGGCCGCGGTGGCGGGTGCCGGTGCGGTCGTGTCGTTCGCGGTGATGGCGGCCACCTACTCCGAGCTGGACACCAGCCGGGCCTACTACGGCACGGACGCCCGGCTCGGGCCCACGCTGCTCGGGGTCGCGCTCGCAGCACTGATGGCCGCGAGCGCCCGTCGCACCCGGCAGGACCGCGCCGGGCCCCTGGGCCGGCGCGTCGCCGCCGTGGTGGCCGCGGCCGTGGCGGCGTTGTGCTTCGTCGCCATCGACGGTCGCGGCGCGGCGTACTACCGGGGCGGCCTGGTCGTGTTCGCGCTGGCGTCGATCACGCTCGTCCACCTCGCCGTCACCGATCGCGGCGGGGTGCTGAACCGGATCCTCGGGGTGCGGCCGCTCGTCGCCGTGGGGGTCATCAGCTACGGCGTCTACCTCTGGCACTGGCCCGTCATCGTGTACGCCACGCCGGCCCGCACCGGCCTCGACGGGGTGGCGCTCGACGCGGCGCGGGTCGCCACCACGCTGGCGCTGGCGTTCGTGTCCTTCCGGCTGGTCGAGCAACCCGTCCGCCGGGGCCGGCCCCGGGGCTGGCGCGCGCCCGGCCTGCTGGCGGGTGCGGTCGGGGTCATCCTCGTGGCGGTCGTCGTGGTGACCGCGGGCGCGGCCCACGTGCCGGGCACCGACGTGGCGCTGAGCGGTGCGTCCGCCTCGGGGGAGCCGGCCGGCAGCCTCTACCCGGACAACCCGGCCCCG
>DATBGF010000697.1:0-3837 GCA_036558145.1 Acidimicrobiales bacterium | reverse complement strand
CGCCCTCCGACGAGGGTCGGGTCATCTGGGAAGTGACGGCGCTGCAACCTGCGGCCCTCGACCGCATCGTCGCGGGACAGGTACCTCCAGGCTTCACCGAGACCGTCGGCCCGCTCGCGGATGTGCCGACCGCACAGGTCGTGTTCACGGCCTCGACCGAGGGCGAGGGTCCCAAGTCCGTCCACGGCGGCTATGTCGAGCCGCAACGCCTCGAACCAGGGACGCTGACACGGCATGGCCGCGCGTCATCCCTTGCTGACATCCGCCGCGATGCGCGCATCAACTGCAGCCGCTTTCCACCCTGGCAGGCCTTCCCCCGGTGGGTGTGGCCGGTAGCGCCTGTCGGCCTCGTAGCTATCGCGTTCATCGGGCGCGCGCTCGGGCCGTCGCGTCAACTCCCGCCCAATCCCGGCCCGGATCCTGTCGGACGCGAGGTCTAGGCCTCGGGGCGGTGGCGCCGGACGGGCACACACCCGTCCGGACCCGACGGCGGAAGGTATGGGATTCGAACCCATGGTGACCCGGAGGCCACAACGGCTTTCGAGGCCGCCCCATTCGTCCGCTCTGGCAACCTTCCGGGGACGACGCTACCAGAGGCTTTTCGGCGTCAGACCACCACAGGGCGTGGCGCGGGGCGGGGTTCGTCGCTCGGTGCGTAGCTGTCCCAGGCCTGGGCCAGGCGGCGCATCGTCTCCTCCAGCACCGGGGGCTCGGCCGTGTACGGCAGTCGCAGGTGGCGCTGGTCGCCGCCGGTGGGCGACATCTGCTCGCCGGGGATGACCTCGACGCCGTAGCGCAGCGCCACCTGGCTGTACGCCGACGCCGTGCCGCACGGGAGCTCGACCCACAGCGACGGGCCGCCACGGGGCCGGCGCCAGCGCCACGACGGCAGCAGCTCCGTCAGCAGCTCCGAGGCCAGGGCCAGGTTGCGGTTGAGCATCGTGCGCTGATCCGACCGCAGCCGGTCGAGCTGGGGGACCAGCCGGGCCGCCACGGCCTGGTCGAGCAGGGGCGAGCCCAGGTCGTTCATGGCCTTCAGCTCGGACAGGCGCCCGATGAGCGGGGCCGGGCCCCGGATCCAGCCGACACGCAGGCCGCCCCACGCCACCTTGGAGAACGACCCGGCAGTGAGGATCGGCGCGTCGGCCGGTCCGTAGGCCGCCACCGGCGCCACCACCTCGTCGTCCAGGGGCGCGTTCTCCAGGGCGTTGTCCTCGATCAGCGGGATGCCGTGCTCCACGACCAGCTCGGCCAGGTCGCGCCGGCGGTTCGGCGCCAGCAGCGCGCCCGTCGGGTTGTGGTACGTGGGCATGACGTAGATGGCGGCCGGGCGGGAGGCGGCCACAGCCCGGGCCACGCCGCGCACGTCGACGCCGTCGTCGTCCACCGGCACCGGGATGACCTCGGCGCCCCGGGTGCGGAACGCGTCGAGGGTCCCGCTGAAGCTGGGCGCCTCCACGATCACGCTGTCGCCCGGCCGCACCAGCAGCAGCGTGGCCAGGCTCACCGCCTGCTGCGCGCCGGTCGTCACCATCACCTGATCCGGCGTCGTCGGCGTCCCCCGCGAGCTCAGCATGTCGGCGAGCACCTCCCGCAGCGCGGGCAGCCCGCCGGGCAGGTAGCCGTTCTGGGCCAGCAGCTTGTCGCCCTCCTCCAGCACCACCTCA
The DNA here is from genome assembly GCA_036558145.1 of Acidimicrobiales bacterium. Taxonomy (GTDB): domain Bacteria; phylum Actinomycetota; class Acidimicrobiia; order Acidimicrobiales; family VFJN01; genus ZC4RG19. The sequence goes on along the minus strand of DATBGF010000697.1, from coordinate 2,170 downwards.
CGGATGGCGTCGGCCACCAACGGATGGGCCGGGAAGATGGCGCACGCCAGCGAGATCACATCGTCGCGGGCGTCGATCAGCGTGCGGTAGACGGGGCTGACGCGGAAGGACTGGAGCGGATCGGGCCGGACGGCGGCGCCCGGGCGGATGCGGGTCCCGCTGCCCTGCCGGCTGACCAGCAGCCCCTCGGACCGCAGGGTGTCGTAGGCGGTCACCACCGTGCTGCGGCTCACGGCCAGCCGCTGGGCCAGCTCGCGCTCGGACGGCAGGCGCACGTCGGCGGGCAGGCGGCCGGACTCGGCGGCGGCCCGCAGCGCGTCGCTCAGCTTGCGGTGGAGGGGACCGGGCCCCTCCGACCAGATCCCCAGCGTCTCCTCAATGGACTGCTTCATACCAATTCACCACAATTGGCTAGGGAGTGGACTGACTCGTGCCGGTAGAATACATACCAATCAACCGAAACGTCTAGTAGCCACTGGGAAAGTGGATCGAGGTGCACCCCATGGAATCGATGCTCCCCTTCCTGACCGAGGAGCGCACCCGCCTGCTGCGCCGGGAAGCCGCCCTCACCCGCCGGGCTCAGCGCCGCCCTCGTCAGGCGCGGTGGCACCTGCGGCGGAACCGGCACTGAGGCAGAGGCCCGAGGTTCGGAGGAGACCAATGTTCGCAGTCCATTGTCATGCCCACGGCTCCCGGGTGCTGCTCGACACGTCCCGCATCGAGGCGATCCACAACACACCCGGCGGTCCCGTCGTGGACTGGCACTGCTGGTGCGGCGCCCGCGGCCACCTGAGCCACGGCGTGTCCACGCCGCGGCGCCCGGAGACGTCCCCGGCGCTCGCCCTCGCCGGCTGACAGGCGCCTAGGACTCGGCCCGCAGCTCGTCGAAGAAGCCGGTGATCAGGGCGGCAGCCTCCTCGGCCCGCACGCCCGCCACCACCGTCACCTCGTGGTTCAGGCGGGGGTCGACGCACAGGTTGTAGAGCGAACCGCAGGCTCCCGCCTTGGGGTCGGCGGCACCGAACACGACCTGGTCGACCCTCGCCGCCACCAGGGCTCCCGCACACATGGGGCACGGCTCGATGGTCACGACCAGGACCGTCCCGTCCAGGTGCCATCCGCCGACGACCTCGGCGGCGTCCCGCAGCGCCAGGATCTCGGCGTGCGCCGTGGGGTCCCCGAGCTGCTCACGCTCGTTGTGGCGCTGGGCGATGACCTCGCCGTCGCGCAGCACGACCGCACCCACCGGGACGTCGCCGTGCAGCACCGCGGTGGCCCCCTCGTCGAGGGCGAGACCCATGGCTGCGTCGAGATCCACGGGTTCCGACGCTACCCGAGTGGGCCGTGGCGGCGGCGCGGGGCCGCGGCCACATCCGGCGGCCCCGCCACTACCTTCCGGCCGGTCAAGGGAGGTGGCACATGCCCCACGTACGCGTCACCGCGCGCCGGCGGTTCATGCAGTTCCTGATCCTGAAGCCGGCGAACGTCGTCATCGACGGGAACCCGGCCGGGCAGGTCGGCTGGGGGACCGCGAAGGCGGCGGTCTTCGAGGTCCCGCCCGGACGGCACCGGCTGACGGTGAACTTCCCCTACCTGGGCGGCAAGCCCAAGGGCGGGGCGGACATCGATCTCGACCTGGCCGACGGCGTCCTGGTCGACGTGCTCTACCGCACGCCGTTCGTCGTCACGATGAAGGGGTCGCTCCAGATCACGCCCACTCCGGTGAGCGCATAGCGCTACAGCGCGGCCCGGCGCTCGCTGCGCAGGGCGAGAGCCACCGCCAGCCCGACGGCCCAGGCCATCACGGCCAGGCGGACCAGCACGACGCGGACCCCCTCGCCCCGCACCAGCGCCGACGCCGCGGCGGACACGTCGCCGGGATCGAGCGCCACGAACCGCCACGCCCACGCCACCGCCGCGGCCGCGGCACAGCGGGCGTCGGCGCCGCCCAGCGCGACCAGCACCAGGGGGACGACCAGCGTGGCGGCGACCGCGGTGGTCCCGGCCACGGCGTCCCCCGCGCCGGCGAGCGAGGCAGCGGCGAGGATGCCGGCGGCCCCGAACCCGAGCCACCAGCCCCGACGGCCGAGCACCGGCTGCGGCCGGAACCCGGGCCGAGCGCGATTCGCCACGGCGTCGCCAGCTCCCGCCTGCGAGGCGGCGCCGAGCC